>CANGUS010000115.1 GCA_947457085.1 Bacteroidota bacterium | reverse complement strand
TTTGAAGGCAGCTTTTTTTAAGTAGTAGTTATTTATTAAAACGTTTATAAACAGTTGCTTGGATATAATCTCTTTTTGTTTACACAAATGTAAATGAACTTTTGACACTTCAATAATTTACCCCCTTAAAACTAGCCTCTTTCACATTTTTTTCACAAAAAAATGTCAAATACTCATTGAAAACAACCAAATTCTTTTCAATAAAGCCCAAATTCTTAATTTTTCAAACTTTATCTTGTACAATGAAAACTAATTTCATTGGCATATTTTACACTATGGATGTAAATAACACTAAAGGGTATTTCTTTCATTTCTGCTTATAAATTTAAATATATTTAATACGATATAATTAGCCTTGAATACTATCTTTGCCATCTTAAAAAATAATTTTCATGCAAAAGGTATTAAAACAACTTAAAGTAAATAAATTAAATTCGGGCACAAGCACTGGTTTAAAATGGATAGAATCGAAAGGGGAAAAATTGGATAGTTATTCTCCAGTGGATGGTAAGTTAATTGCCTCAGTATACTCTACTACTAAAAATGACTATGAAAAAGTAGTCAAAACTGCACAAAAAGCATTTGAAGAATGGCGAATGGTACCTGCCCCGAAACGTGGAGAAGTAATTCGTCAAATGGGAGATCAATTGCGTAAATACAAGCAACCTTTGGGTGAATTAGTAAGTTTTGAAATGGGGAAAAGTTTGCAAGAAGGTTTAGGAGAGGTGCAAGAAATGATTGATATCTGTGATTTTGCGGTAGGTTTAAGTCGTCAATTGCATGGTTTAACGATGCACAGTGAGCGTCCTGGACATAGAATGTATGAGCAATATCATCCGTTGGGGATTGTGGGTGTTATTTCTGCTTTTAACTTCCCTGTGGCTGTGTGGAGCTGGAATTCAATGCTAGCATGGGTTTGTGGAGATGTATGTATTTGGAAACCTAGTGAAAAAACACCTTTAACTGCATTGGCTTGTCAAAATATTATACAAGACGTTTTGAAGAAAAATAATGTACCTGAAGGAGTAAGTTGCATCATTAATGGTGGCCGTGAAGTAGGTGAATGGATGAGTCATGACAAACGTATGCCGTTGATTTCAGCAACTGGAAGCACAAGAATGGGTAAGGCTGTGGGTGCTGCAGTAGGCGAACGTTTGGGAAGAAGCTTATTGGAATTGGGTGGTAACAATGCCATCATAATTTCTGAACATGCAGATTTAGACATGTCATTGATTGGTGCCGTATTTGGAGCTGTAGGTACTGCAGGACAACGTTGCACTTCTACTCGAAGATTGATTATTCATGAAAAAGTGTATAAAAAATTCACAGAAAAATTAGTGAATGCATATAAGCAAATAAAAATTGGCGACCCATTAAATGAAAAAAATCATGTAGGTCCATTGATTGACAAAGATGCGGTTCAAGCCTATTTAAATTCAATAGAAACAGCTAAAGTAGAAGGAGGTAAAATATTAGTTGAAGGGGGTGTATTAAAAGGAAAAGGTTTTGAAAGTGGTTGCTATGTTAAACCATGTGTGATTGAAGCAAAAAATAGTTTTAAAATTGTTCAACACGAAACTTTTGCACCAATTTTATATATCATGAAGTACAAAACATTGAACGAAGCCATCGCAATGCAAAATGATGTACCTCAAGGATTATCATCTGCTATCATGACGGTTAATTTACGTGAAGCAGAACAATTCCTTTCCCAAACAGGTAGTGACTGTGGTATTGCCAATGTTAATATCGGAACCAGCGGAGCTGAAATTGGTGGTGCATTTGGTGGTGAAAAAGAAACAGGTGGTGGCCGTGAAAGTGGCTCTGATGCATGGAAAGTATACATGAGAAGACAAACAAACACGATCAACTACACCAACAAATTACCTTTGGCACAAGGAATAAAATTTGATTTGTAAGAACTTATCACTACAACGCTAAGAAAGTAAATAGCACAAAGTAATTTCATTATTTTGTGCTATTTTTTTACCCTTAATAAAAATAAATAAAACATTCACATCATATAGAAACAAATCGATTAATCCTAAAGTCAATCACACCTATTTTTATTCATGAACTATTTAACTCAAAATCAAAAGAAGAAATTATTTGCTATTTTGGCTTTGAAGAAGCCAATTATAATTATCTCTTAGACATGCACAGAGGAGATTAAAGCATGAGTGGATGAAATAAAATTACACCATTTACATATGCCACTTTCAAGCGACATATCCTTTTTAATAAAGTATATTTGTAAGATGACTTGGATATTACTTACACTGTTTATTGTTGGTTATTTTTTCATTGTGATAGAACATGCTATCAAAATAGATAAAGCAGCAACGGCTCTCATAATGGGCGTTTTATGCTGGGTTGCCTATGCATTTTTAAATCCAGACCCTACGATACTAAACCATCAATTAAATGAACATGTTGGAGACATTGCGGGTATTTTATTTTTCTTAATTGGTGCAATGACCATCGTGGAATTGATAGACATATATGAAGGATTTCAACTCATCATTGATAAAATTAAAACCACAAATAAAAGAACCTTTTTAATTATTGTAACCACGATCGCTTTTTTCTTATCGGCTATCTTAGATAATTTAACTACTGCGATTGTAATGTCTACATTAATTTCTAAAATAGTAAGTGAGCGAAAAGATAGATTGATTTCAATCGGCATGGTTGTTATTGCAGCCAATGCAGGAGGGGCTTGGAGTCCTATTGGCGATGTGACTACTACCATGCTTTGGACGGGCAATCAGATTACTGCTTGGGGAATAATTAAAACTGTTTTTATTCCAAGTTTGATATCATGCCTTGTTCCATTGGTATTTCTTTTATTCAAATTAAAAGGAAATTTTGCACCCATAGATCATCCTGCTAAAGAAAGTGTTACAAACAAAGATCGACGAATTATTTTTTTCAGCGGAATAACTTTATTAATGTTGGTTCCAGTTTTTAAAACGATTACGCATTTACCCGCCTTTATGGGTATGTTGTTAGCAGTGGGAATTGTTTGGTTGATAAGCGAAACATTGCATAAGAAAAAAACAGAAACTACCCACGCTCCTTCTTCTATTTTTTCAGCATTAGAAAAAATTGACATGCCGAGTATTTTATTTTTTTTAGGGATATTAATTTCAGTGAGTGCCTTGCAATCGGCAAATATTCTTAAAGATATTGCGACATTTCTCTCTTCAAAAGTAAATAATGATATAGCCATTGTTACTGGCACCGGATTGTTATCAGCCATATTTGACAATGTGCCTTTAGTGGCAGCTTTTCAAGGCATGTATTCATTAGCACAATATCCTACAGGCCATTTCTTCTGGAACTACTTGGCCTTTTGCAGTGGTACAGGAGGTAGCATATTAATCATTGGTTCTGCTGCAGGTGTTGCAGCCATGGGTATCGAAAAAATTGAGTTCTTCTGGTATGTTAAAAATATTAGCTTGGCTGCTTTATTAGGTTTTATAACAGGAGCAGTTGCTTGTATTTTAATAGGCTAATTTTTTAAATAAATATTTTACTTGCCATCCTGCTTGCGTCGAACAAAGCTTCTTTATTCAAATTCAAATCAATATTATTTTTTTCAAAAAAGGAAATAACTTCTTCAGTTGCTAAATTCCCTACTAACTCATTTTGTGCCCTAGGACAGCCTCCTATTCCCCCCAATGCACTATCAAATCGAAAACAGTTACTTTCATAAGCAGCTTTCATTTTTTCTTGTGCTGTTTCTTTGGTTGAATGAAAGTGAGCTCCAAATTCCAAGGAAGGAAATTCTTTAATTAAATTGGAATAAATGTAATTGATATTTTCAGGATTAGAAACTCCTACGGTATCACTCATTGCAAAAATAGTGATGCCCATTTTCTCTAATGCCCGAACCCATTTAAAAGCTACATCTGCACTATACTCTTCACCATAAGGATTTCCAAAACCCATCGATATATATATGACTAATTCTTTTTTATGCTGCATACAAAGCTGTTGTATGTCTGCAACTCGAAGCAAGGATTCTTCTATTGAACTATTGGTATTTAATTTTTGAAAAGTTTCAGAAATAGAGAATGGAAAACCTAGATACGAAATTTCATCATATTGTACGGCCTCTTCTGCTCCTCTTGCATTGGCAATAATCGCTAATAATTTTGTAGAAGTCATTTTAATATGCTTTAATACTTCTTTCGTATCGGCCAATTGAGGAATCGCTTTTGCAGAGACAAATGACCCAAAATCTAAGGTATCAAATCCTACCTCCAATAATTTATTGATATATTCAATTTTCGTTTCGGTAGGTATCAATGTTTTCCAACCTTGCATGGCATCTCTTGGACACTCAATGAGCTTTACTGCTTGCATCGTTCTATTTTCTTTTAGTATTAAATCTGAATGAATATCCACACGATAAAAAATAATCTTTATTTACTCCTAAATATTTGAAACCACTCGAAATATCAAACATTGAATTATTGTTGATTAAATAGGTAAAACCTCCATCTGCATGATAATTTCCTTGTACATCTTTTCGTTGAAAATCACCATATAGCTCCAAATACATACCAATTCTTTTTGTCAGTGAAATACCAGATGTTAGGGTATAAATATAAGTTTGTTGAGGAGAGAAGCCATCCCATTCCATTCCTAAATTATAACTCAATGAAACCTTTTCACTGATCGTATGTTGAAAAACAAATCTAAACTGAGGAGCAATATATTTTGCTTTATAAAATGAAGATGCCAAAGTAGGAATTTGCAAATGACTGATGATTGAAATTTTAGGAACAATTCCTTTTTCTTCTACCAATGGAGCTTTAAATCCAATCCAAATAGGAGAAAGACCATACCCTTTATTTTCAATACTTCCATCAAAATCTGTTATAAGCCTTAATTCAAGATTATCAGTTAAGCCATATTTCCACAAAGAGGTCGGCAATTTCATTTGTTGGGAATTACTTTTATCATTTTGAAAAAGGATTCCACTTTCCATTTGGAAATAATTTTTAGGAACTAAGTAAGGTGATTCGGTTAAATCGGGCCTATCTAAAATAATAGGCGCTATTTCATTTTGTGCCTTTAAAAGTAAAGTCATCAAAACAAAGGATATTGTAAAAACTATTCTCATATAAATAACATATCAAAAAGTAAATATAAATGTAAACTTATAATTCTTGCAGAATATTTTAATTGAAAAATGATTGATTTCAAAATAATAGAATATTTATATTTAAGACACTGAAACGCCAATTAAATGACCAATGCCATAGGTGATTGCCGCTGCACTTAATCCAAAAAATACTTGTCTGAAACCTGAATACCAAACATTTTTTCCTGTGAATAATGTGATTGCCGCACCAATTAAAAACAAACCAATTGCACTAAATAATACACTTAAAAGTATAGCAAGACTCCCTGATGTAAACATAAAAGGAAGCACGGGAATAACTGCACCAATTCCGAATAATACAAAAGATGAAATTGCCGCTTCCATTGCAGAACCTTTTAATTCTTCCGCATTAACGCCCAATTCTTCTTTCACTAACACGGCATGCGCTTTCGATTTATCTTTCATGATTACGGCAGCCATTTCTTGTGCTTGAGCAGAAGGTATTCCTTTCGACATATAAATCAATGCAATTTCTTTTTGCTCTCCTTCCGGATTCGTTTCTAATTCATCCATTTCTAATTGCATTTGATTTTCATACAATTCTTGTGAACTTTTTACAGAAATCCATTCGCCTAAGGCCATAGACAAAGCACCTGCCAACAATCCTGCTAAACCCGTTAACAAAATACCTTCCTGTCCAGTAGCTGCTCCTGCAACGCCCATCACTAAACTAAAATTAGAAACCAACCCATCATTGCCTCCCAACACAGCTGCTCTAATGGCATTCCCTCCCACAGACCGATGTCTTTTTTCGAAACGAGACAATTGATGCCCTGCTATTTTCGTTTGATTTTGTAAGATATTTTGAAGAATTTTTACATGATTATCTTCATTCCCTTCGAGTGGAATCTTGTTTTTATTCTTAGCATTTTGAACACCTTTTGCCAACGTTTTTTCTGTATCCATCAAAGCCCCCAATACATAAT
>CANGUS010000114.1 GCA_947457085.1 Bacteroidota bacterium | reverse complement strand
TATTAAATCATGTAGGAACCAAATTTGCGATCTTGGGTAAAGAGGAAGGTTGTACAGGAGACCCAGCTCGTCGTGCAGGAAATGAATTTTTATTCCAAATGATGGCATACAACAATATTCAATTGATGAATATGTATGGTGTACAAAAAATTGTTACAACTTGCCCTCATTGTTTTAATACATTAAAAAATGAATACCCAGAATTGGGTGGCAACTATGAAGTTATTTCACATGCAGTTTATTTACAACAATTAATAAACGAAGGCAAATTAAAAACAAAAGACGGAGGTGAATTTAAAGGAAAAAAAATCACTTATCATGATAGCTGTTATTTAGGACGCGCCAACAATATTTATGAAGCCCCAAGAGAAGTTTTGCAAACATTGGATGCTGAATTGGTTGAAATGAAACGCTGTAAAACAAATGGTTTATGTTGTGGTGCTGGCGGCGCTCAAATGTTTAAAGAAGATGAACCAGGCAGTATACGCATCAATATGGAACGCACGAAAGATGTTTTAGAAACTGGTGCTACGGTGGTTGCGTCCAATTGTCCGTTTTGTTTAACCATGTTAAATGATGGGGTTAAAAACAACGAAAAGGAAGATGAAATTCAGGTATTAGATATTGCTGAAATAGTAGCAAAATCAATTTAGATTTTTTGGTATTTGACACAAAGACACGAAGGCACAAAGAAATAATAAGAATAAAATGCAAGTTTTTCAAGTCCCTTCTTTTAATAAAAATATTGCTTTATCAGAAAATGAATTAAAAAAGATTCATGAAATTGAAATATCTAATCAAGATATTTCTACTCATTTATCGTTAGATAAAAAAATAAGGCATCAAGTTTTAAGCAGAAAAAAAGTTCAAAAAAAATTGCCTACGTTACATAATACAAAAGAAATACTTTATCCTGTATCCTTGAGTGTAGAACAAAGTTCTTCTGAAATTACTGCCAATTATAAAGCCAGTTTAATAATAGGAAAAACCTTTGTCGACCTAACTACAGGCATGGGCATTGACAGTTTATTTATAGCCAAACAGTTTGAACAAGGTATTTTAATAGAGCGAAACAAAGAATTGGCAGAAATTGATTTACATAACTTTTTTGTATTAAATCAAACGAATGTAAAAATAGCTGCAGGTATTGATAGCATTGATTTTATCAATCAATTTAATGAACAAGTTGATTTAATATATATTGATCCAGCACGACGAAATGAGCTAGGTAATAAAGTAGTTTCCTTATCAGAATATGAACCCAATGTGATTTCAATTTTAGATAGATTGTTTGCTATTTCAACCAACATTTTAATTAAAACCTCTCCTCTACTTGACATTTCCAAAGCGCTAATTGAATTGAAATTTGTAAAAGAAGTACATGTCATTTCGGTAGACAATGAATGCAAAGAATTGGTTTTTCAATTAGAGAAAGAGTATGATAATGATATAAAAATTACTACAATTAACTTTGATAAAAAAGGGAATCAACTTTTTGAATATCTTTTGAAAGACGAAAAGCAGTGCATTGCTGAGTTTGCTGCGCCTTTAACATATTTATACGAACCCAACGCATCCATTATGAAAGCGGGAGCATTTAAAATGATTGGAGAGCAATTGGGATTAAAAAAATTGCATCCACACACACACTTATATACTTCTGATCATTTAGTCGAAAATTTCCCTGGTAGAACATTTAAAATTGAAGGCTTTTCTAAATTTGACAAGAAAGAAGTCGCCCAAATGCTTCCTGAAATGAAAGCTAATATTGCTGTTCGAAATTTCCCAATTTCTACCAATGAAGTAAAAAAGAAGTTTGGCATTAAAGATGGTGGGGATATTTATTTGTTTGTAACTACAAATTATAAAAATGAAAAAATCATCTTATTTAATAAAAAGGTTGAATAACGTGTGTTTAATTCCTTCTTTAAATATTTGATAAGCTAACTGCAAGGGTTACCTTTGCAAAAATTTATTTTACTATGTCATTAATGATTGCAGGTACAATGGCTTTTGATGCTATTGAAACACCCTTTGGGAAAACAGATAAAATTATTGGAGGATCCGCTACCTATGCAGCTTGGAGTGCTTCTCATTTTACACAGCCAATTAAACAAATTTCTATTATTGGAGGAGATTTCCCTCAAGGAGAATTAGATGCGTTGAGTGCTCGAGGAGTTCAATTTGAAGGAGTTGAGGTTTTGAAAGATGAAAAATCTTTTTTCTGGAGTGGGAAATACCATATGGATATGAATACCCGAGATACATTGATTACAGATTTAAATGTATTAGAAAAATTTGATCCTAAAGTACCTGAGAGCTATCAGGATTGTAACTTTTTAATGTTAGGCAACTTAATGCCTTCATTGCAACGTCAAATTATTGAGCAATTAAAAAATCGTCCTAAATTAATCATCATGGATACCATGAATTTCTGGATGGACATTGCCATGGATGAATTAATGAAAACGATTAAAATGGTAGATTTAATTATGGTGAATGATGGAGAAGCTCGTCAATTAAGTGGTGAGTATTCGTTAGTAAAAGCTGCACAAAAAATCATGGAAATGGGGCCTAAATATGTGATCATTAAAAAAGGTGAACATGGTGCTTTATTATTTCATGAAAAACAAATTTTCTTTGCTCCTGCATTGCCATTAGAAGATGTATTTGACCCAACTGGAGCTGGCGATACTTTTGCTGGTGGATTTATCGGGCATTTGGCACAAACTAAAGATCTTTCTTTTGAAAATATGAAAACAGCTATCATTGTAGGCTCTGCAATGGCTAGTTTTGTAGTAGAAAAATTTGGCACTGAGCGATTAACAGAAATTACCAATGAAGATGTAATGAATCGATTAAATCAATTTGTTGATTTAGTTAATTTTGATATTAATATAGGTTCCTAAACTCTTAAAATAGAAAATGCCAAATTTATTTGGCATTTTTTTAATTTGAAGTTTCAATCAATTCTTCCCAAAACTCAGCTGCTCGTCGAGTATGAGGAATTACAATGGTCCCACCTACTATATTAGCTACGGCAAAAATTTCATATAATTGCTCAGTAGTGACTCCTGCTTTATGACATTGTAAGACATGGTATTTTATACAATCATCACATCTCAATACCATTGAAGCAACCAGACCTAACATTTCTTTGGTTTTTACGTCAATCGCACCTTCCATGTAGGTATTGGTATCTAAGTTAAACAAACGTCCAAGTACTTTATTTTGTTTACCTAAAATAACCTCATTCATTTTTTCTCTATAATCATTAAATTCTTTTACTAATTTACTCATTTGACATATTTTTACAAAGTAACAAAATAGAATTTGCAAAACAGCATCCCATTATATGAAATTAAGTATCGTTATTCCAGCCTACAATGAAGGTTCAACCATTCATCTTATTTTAAATAAAATTAAATCGGTTGAATTAATTGATAACATTGAACGTGAATTGATCATTATCAATGATTTTTCTAATGACAATACAGAAGAATCTATTATTAAATACCAAACAGAAAACCCTGAAATGACGATTACTTATTACAAACATTCGTACAATCAAGGAAAAGGTGCTGCTATTCGAACAGGTATACAAAAGGCAACAGGTGATTATATAATTATACAAGATGCCGACTTAGAATATGATCCCGAAGAATACAATTTGTTACTAAAACCAATTATTAATGGTTTCGCTGATGTTGTTTATGGCTCAAGATTTATAGGAGGAAAACCCCATCGTATTTTATTTTATTGGCACAGTATTGGAAATAAGTTTTTAACTAAATTATCCAACATGTTTACCAATTTGAATTTAACAGACATGGAAACATGTTATAAAATTGTTCGAAGAGATATTTTTCAATCGTTAAATTTAACAGAAAATAGATTTGGTTTCGAGCCTGAGATCACGGCAAAATTGTCCAGAATAAAAAACATAAGAATATACGAATTAGGGATTTCCTATTATGGAAGAACCTACGAAGAAGGTAAAAAGATTGGCTGGAAAGATGGCTTCAGAGCGATTTATTGTATTTTAAAGTATGGGCTATTTAAAGCTAAATAATATCTTTTGAGTACAATCTTTTCAAAAAAGGAACTTCACTTAAGCCAACCAAGGCAGATAATAAAACCACGGTAAATTCACTTTTGTATCGGACTAAAGCACCAGCATTGGGAATCGTATATCCTATAAACAAATAGACCGTTGCTCCAAAAAATAACAAGAACAGAAAGAATCCATTATTGAGATTTTTTCTTTTGATAAAAATACTGAACAAAACAATCAAACTAAAAACAAACCAAGAATCTAAAGCGGAGATTTTATATTTGAAATATTCATTGTAATGAAATGATGGCTTTAGAAATATATGATTCAGCGCGGTTGGGAAATTTTTTACATAACTCATAAAATTAGTTTCCAATAGAGGTGTTTCCATATCAGAATACCCTATCAAATTAATAAAATCCTTTTGTTTATTAGAAATCAATTCTAATGGTTTAATAGCAGGAAAAAGAGTATTGATATTGAATAAAATAATAAAAGCGAATAAATAGGTGATACTAAAAATTGTCAATTTATATTTCGATTTATTTGTAAATATCCAAAGCATTATTGGTAAAAAAATACACAACAAGTAAAAATAACGTGTGATAAACAGTAGGCATAAAAATAAAATACCTAAAATCAATTGGAAACTATTTTTAGTTGCTAGAAATTGATATATAAAATAAGAAATAAAGCCTATGCAAGAAAGTATGATCCCATCTTTATGAATTCCGCTACACCAAAAAACAACAGAAGGAATTAGAAATACAACCGCTAAAAATAGATACTTTTTATGAGGTGCATTTAAATAAAGTGTTTTGTACAAATAAAGCTGACCAATAAAATACATGACATTAAACAAAACAACATCTACATAAATATTTCCTAAGGAAAAAATGTTGGCTAATGTCATGTATTTGTAATGCACCTGCATTCCTATTGAACTCCAAAAAGACATGTTTTCTTTTTCAAACATGTTTAATTTTCCTGACGAATCACCCCAACTAAATAACCAATCCTTGAAAAAAGCAATTGGATTATTTTTCATATTGGCTAATTCAGCGACAGATTGCTCAAAATAAAAACCGATATCATTGGTTATATAATCATTGTAATGAACATACAAATTGACACACCCACCCAATATTTTAAATAAAAAAAGCCCTACTATTATTTTTATTGAAAGTCCAGTATTTTTATCTAATTTATAAACATAAAAAAAATAAGAAAAGAGAACACAATAAAATATAAAAAGTATGACTTGCAATTTTTATAAAGAGTTTATTATATCAATTCTACTTTTTCCATCACATCACCTCCAGTAATAGAATCTAAAACATCCAATCCGTCAATTACTTTACCAAAAGCAGTATGCACACCATCTAAATGAGCAGTACCTTGTCTGTTATGACAAATAAAGAACTGAGAACCACCAGTATCTCTTCCTCTGTGTGCCATCGATATTACACCTCTATCGTGAAATTGTTTTTCGTTTCTGGTTTCACATGGAATGCTATATCCTGGTCCGCCAGCACCTGTTCCATCTGGACAACCTGCTTGAACCATAAAATTTGGGATTACGCGATGAAATTTAATGCCATCGTAAAATTTAATTCCAATTAATTTTTTAAAATTTGCTACTGCAATCGGTGTCGCATCATCAAAAAGCTCAAAAGTCATTACTCCTTTATTTGTATGTATTTTTCCTTGTGTTAGTTTCAAGTCGCTCATAAAAATTTATTTTTTGCGAAATTAAATGATAAAATGGAATTTTATTGAAATAAAAAAGCGAAGAATAAATCTTCGCTTTTTTGACTGATATAAATAATCAACTTATTTTTTGCCGGCTTTAGCAGCTTCGTTTTCAGCTTGTTTAAGAGCACGAGTGGTAACAACTGCAGCAACAGGAATACGTTTGTTATGCATAATTTCAATATTCTCAACTTTAATATCTTCGATACGTAAGTTTTTTCCAATTTCTAAATGAGTAATATCTACATCAATTGAAGTCGTTAAATATTGTGGAGTAGTACGTACTTTAATAGTACTCATTTTGATTTCAAAACGACCACCAG
>CANGUS010000113.1 GCA_947457085.1 Bacteroidota bacterium | reverse complement strand
TAGGAATGATTGTAATTAAATGAAGTTCGAACAATGGCTTTTAAAAATCCGTTTCCTGCTTTCCCATTGTAATTGGTATTGTAGGTCAATTGAAGAAATGAATTCTTCTTAGTATCGGTGTAACTCGTCCATTCATTTTTATCAAATAAATATTCGTTGGTAATATCGCTTATTCTATATAATGTGGTTGCTTCAATTTTAAATTGGCTTTTTGGCGAGAATTGATATTTGGCAAACAGGCTGTGTTTTGCAAAACCCTCAATTTGTCTGCTTTCAAAACCGGCAATCACTTTTGGATTTATTTTTTTGTAAGGCGTTTCGTATCGAATAGTGTAATCAACAGGAGAAACATTTTTCCACCAACTTTCTCCTTCATAAGGAGCATATTTTTCATTTGACAAGAAACGAGAATTAAACCAAACCGTTGCATATAATTTACGGAACGTATTCATATAATGTCCATTGAAATTTACACCAAGCTTCATGCCATCAATCGAATTCCACCATACATCAGGGCGAATAGCTGCATTGTATTTTTTCCAACTTGCAGGATTTGAAACATAATTTTCTACTTTCAAAAGACTTGATTTTGGTGCTATTAGAAATCCTCTTTGTTTGTAATTATTCATCATGTTCACATCTGCCAATCGATTTGATGGATCAATTTGAACCATTTTGATTCCCGATGGAATGTTTACATTAGACGTGTAGGTTGGATACATTAAATCCCAACCATACCATTTGGACAATGTTTTATTGCTGGTCGTTTTTTGGAAAACAGTATTTGGGATGGTATAATTGTATTTTTTCCCATCTTTTGCAGTAACCTGAAAATCAATAGGCATTTGCATTTGACCATATCGTTTAAATTTTATTTTATAGTCATTTTTATTTACTCCTTTTTTGATAGAGGTAATTCCGTAATCAATGCTTTTCGTTGTTTCTAACCATTGATCAAAAAACCAGTTTAAATCTTGATGTGTGTATTCAATGATGCTTTGTCTAAAATCTTCAAAATATGGATGGGCAATTTTCCATTTGGCTACATAATGTTTCATCGCATTTTGAAATAATTCATCCCCTAGAACATATTGTAAATTATAGAGCATGGTTGCTGTTTTATAATACACTTGTCCGTAGCCATTTTCGTGCCCAATAGCCGAATGAAAATCATTAGAATGGGTATTCAACATTGGATCTTCCCCTTTTACAGCCTCTCGCATATATCCATTGTAAACGCTTCTATCCATTACCAAAACAGGATCTTTGTGTTTGCGTATATATTTATTTTTAATCGGAACAGAAACCATGGTATCCCCATCAATTTTTTTCAAACCCCAAGCGGTTAAAAACTGTGTAAATCCTTCATCCAAAGCAGCACGGTAAGTTTCATTATTTCCTATCATACCATAAAACCAATTGTGTCCAATTTCATGCACAAGCAATCCTCTATAATCAGGATCGCCACCCCCATCTAAGGTCAACATAGGATATTCCATTCCATCATTGGCATCTGCAGCCACCATTTTAGGATATTCATACATGCCAAAATCTTCACTGAATGTTTTAATAATTTTGCTTACATAGTCTGCAGAATTTTTCCATTTACTAGCGTGAGGTTCTAATACCAAACCAATACACTGAACTCCATTCCATTCTTTCTCATCTATTCGATAAGCAGGATCGGCCGTAAATGCAAAATCGTGTACATTTATGGCTTTATAGCTCCATGTTTTTCGTTTGGTAGAATCATAAGGAGTTATGGTACTTGGCTTTTCATTCCAAGGTTTATTGATAAAATGTTTAATATCTAATTTCTCTCGTAATCCATTGGCATAAACCGTTTCAGGATTCAACAAAGCACCTGTAGCTTCTACCACATAGTTATCAGCAAAAGTAAGATTCACATCAAACTGGCCGTAATTTCCATATAATTCCTTATTCAAATGTTGGTCGGTATCCCACCCTTTTTTCATATCATACACACTGATTCTTGGATACCAATGAACGCCATTGTAATGAGGAAATCCATAACTGTTGCTTAGTCCCATTCTTCTTCTGTAACCACTGTTATCAAAATAGGTTTTAAAATCAATCGAAAAAGTAACCGATTGGTTTGGATATATTGGAGCATTCAAATACACTTTCATGATGGTATTATCAATTTCAATCATGGGTGTTTGACCATCTACTTTTACATTTAAAATTTCAGTCCCTAATCCTTTTTTTTCATAGCGGCCAAGATTTGTAGCTGGCTGCTTATTAACCCGATGCAATTCTTCTAAATAGGATCCTTTGACAAATGCATTTTGGTACAAATGAAAATACACAAAATATAAAGTATCCGGAGAATTGTTGGTGTAACGCAAATCCTCTCTGGCATCAATAATATTTTTCTTTTCTAAAATATTGGCATCTATTTTATAATGCACATCTTGTTGCCAATAACCAGCAAACGGCTTTCTATTCTTCCAATAGAGTTTGTTCGCTGAAGTTTGATAATCATTTGGTTGCTGCGCCATGGCAGTCAAGGAGGATAATAATAAAAGTGTGTACAGTATTTGTTTCATTGAATAATTATATTTTACTAATCTAAATTAAAAATAATAGGTAGGTTATAGCTTACTTTAACTGCTTTGCCATTTTGTTTTCCAGGTTTCCAATGAGGCATATATTTGATTAATCGAATAGCCTCTTCATCGCATCTTTCACTTATACTTCTAACAATTTTGATATCAGACAAAGAACCATCTTCATTTACAATAAATCCACAAACTACCCTACCTTCCACACCCATTTCTTTTTCTTTAGCAGGATAGTTTAAATTTTCTTTAAAATATTTTTCTAACATATCTTCTCCACCGGGATACTCAGGCATTTGCTCAACAAATTCAAAAATTTCTATTCTAGGCATCGCTTTGGGAAGACCTACATCTTCTAATACGGGTGGATATTTTTTTATATCAGAAATCGTTGGAGCGTCAATATTATCATCTCTTTCTTTGCGCACCGTTTCATTCCAAATTTTATCTATTTCAGCAGCTATTTGTGTTAAATAACTAGGGCCTTCAGCAATATTTTTTATTATTTTATCGGTTGCATCGTTATACACAAAAATTAAATTAGTACTTGACACATCAGCTGTTTTCAATTGATAGCTATTCGGCAAGGTGTTCATTTTTTGACTGTTGATGTAATAAAAAAGATTTTTTATTTTTTCAACAGGTAGATGAAACATATAATCCCCTATGATTTTTACATTTCTTTTTCCATTGTATTTTATATTTCCTGCATCCGTAATTTCAATTTGATAAACAGGAAAATTTCCAATTTTAGATGTGCGATCTAAGATTACTTTTGACACTTTTTTTTGAGCTAACAAATTCAAAGTACACAAGCAAAAAACAATTGCTATTATTTTCTTCATACTTTAATTCAATTTAAAACTAATGGGAATATTCATTTTTGTTTTTATTTTTTTCCCATTTTGCATACCCGGATTCCATTGGGGCATATGGCTAATTACCCGCATTGCCTCTGCATCACATTCTTTGCTTAATGATTTAACAACATTTACATTGATAATATTGCCCGATTCATCTACGATGAAATTAATGATCACTTTTCCTTGTATGCCCTGCTCTTTTGCTAGTTCAGGATATTTAATATTATTTCTAATATACTGCATCAACTGAGCATCACCACCTGGGAATTGAGGCATTTGCTCAACATATGAATAAATTTGTGGTTCTGGAATTACATTTTGTTCTTGAATTACTACAGGTTCTACTGCAGGATAATCTTCATATGGAATGGGAGATCTATCTATATTCAATTCATTCCAAACAGCATCAACACGATTAGCAATTTCTTCTAAATATTTTGGACCCGCTTCTGCATTTTGTATTTTTTTAGTTTTTTTAGCAATTATAAAAGCCATGTGCAATCTAGGCAAATCAGTAGCAACTTGTTCGTACTTATTTTTTAATGAACTGATTTTATTTTTTTCAATAAATGCAAATAGGCTTTTTACTTTTTGAGGAGAAACTTTATAGTTGTATACGCCCATTTTGTCTACATTTCGCTTCCCTTCATATTTAATTTTACCATTGCTCATAATTTCAAGCGAATAAACTGGACATCGACCATAACATGGAGTGCGTTCTATTTTAATATAAGTAACCAATTTTTGGGCAATCGTATTAAAAGAGACTAAAATCAAGCACAGAAAAAACAACTTTTTCATTTGAATAAAATTTTAGCGAAAATACGGATTATTTACATTCATTTAGGCGTAAGTTTGTTGTCAATTAATGACATGCAAGTAAACGGAATTCAAATTAATAAATACATCAGTTCAACTGGCTATTGCTCTCGAAGAGAAGCAGAAAAATTAATAGAACAAGCTCGTGTAATGATTAATGACAATGTTGCCTTGCTGACTGATAGAGTGACTGAACGGGATACAGTCATTGTTGATTTTGAAGTATTAAAAAAATCGAAAGTTCAACAAGACATCATTATAGCCTTTAATAAACCTGCAGGCATTACCACTACAACTGATTTGCATGACAAAACCAATATCATTTCATTTATCAATTACCCAAAAAGAATTGTACCCATTGGTAGGCTAGACAAAGACTCTGATGGATTAATATTTTTAACCAATAATGGGGATTATGTAAATAAAATATTAAGGGCTGGAAATCAACACGAGAAAGAATATGTTGTTACGGTTAATAAAAGTATCACTCCAGAATTCATTCAGCATATGGCAAATGGCGTTCCTGTGTTAGGCAAAATGACATTAAAGTGCAAAGTGCGAAAATTAGGAAGTAAAAAATTCAGCATTATATTAGTGCAAGGTATGAATCGTCAAATTCGTAGAATGTGTGAATACCTAGGTTACGACGTGATAGGTTTAACTCGAGTTAGAATTATGAATATTCAATTAGACGCAATTAAATTGGGTAAATATCGATTATTGAATGAGCAAGAAATGAAGAAGCTAAATGAAATGATTAAAAATTCAGTTGGATAAAAATTATATTTCTACTCTTTCGAATACCATTTTTTCTTGAACCAATAAGACAATTGAACCAATAAAATTAATGCGGGCACTTCCACTAAAGGACCAATTACACCGGCAAATGCTTGACCTGAATGGATGCCAAAAACGCCAATTGAAACCGCAATGGCTAGTTCAAAATTATTACCTGATGCAGTAAAGGAAAGGGCTGCATTGTCTTTATAATCGGCACCTATAAACTTAGCGACCAAAAACATCAATACAAACATAATAGAAAAAAAGATGACCAATGGAATGGCAATTCTAATAACATCCATTGGAATGGAAACAATCATTTGTCCTTTTAAACTAAACATCACCACAATAGTAAATAACAAAGCAATTAATGTAATGGGAGAAATTTTAGGAAGAAATTTTTCTTTAAACCAAATTTCACCTTTTGATTTTAGTAATAAGTTTCTGCTGATGACAGCTGCTACAAAAGGAATACCTAAATAAATACCAACCGTTTGGGCAATTTCAATCATAGTGATATTAATATTTAATCCCTTAAAGCCAAAAAGCGGCAACATGATTTCTAAATAAAAATAGGCATACAAGCTAAAAAAGAATACTTGCAGCAAACTATTAATACCTACCAATCCTGCTACCAATTCTCTATTTCCTTCGGCTAATTCATTCCACACAATTACCATTGCAATACAGGGTGCTAATCCTATGATAATTAAGCCTGTCATATATTCCGGATAATCTTTTAAAAAAGTTGTAGCTAATAAAAACATTAAAAATGGACCTACTATCCAAGTAATAAAAAATGAAATGATCAGCAACTTTGGCTTCGCTAATATTTTCGGAATTTGTTTAAAATTTACTTTTGTGAGTGGAGGATACATCATTAAAATTAATCCAATTGCCAATGGAATATTAGTAGTTCCTGTTGAAAATGAATGAATAAATTCGGCTGAATTGGGAATAAAATAGCCAATTAAAATTCCGATAATCATTGCCAAAAAAATCCACAATGTTAAATACCTATCTAAGAAAGAAAGTTTGGGTCTGTTGTTCATTTTTTAATTATTTTTTAGTTGAGAAAAAACAAATAATGTTTC
>CANGUS010000112.1 GCA_947457085.1 Bacteroidota bacterium | reverse complement strand
ACACCTTGAGTATGATTTGGGAGAATAAAAAACTAGAAAAAATATCGAGCTAACTTAACAATTTCGTAATCTCGTTAATTCATAAATTACACATTTTATATTCTATTTTTGTGATAACAATGCAAAGTAAATTAGGTAAAATATTAGTAGTTGATGACGAGAAGGATATTATCCAAATTGTGAAATACAACTTAGAATTGAATGGATACGAAGTTGAAATTGCCGAAAACGGCGTGGATGCGATTAGCAAAGCGAAGTCATTCAAGCCAGACCTTATTTTGTTAGATATTATGATGCCTCACAAAGATGGTATTCAAACGTGCATCGAATTGAGAGCCAATTCAGAATATGATGACACGTTAATTATTTTTTTAACAGCAAAATCTGATGAACAATCTGAAATAAAAGGATTGGAGTTAGGTGCTGATGATTATATTTCCAAACCAATCAAACCAAAATTATTGGTTTCAAGAATTCACTCTGCTTTCAGAAGACTTTCTAAAGATGATGGCAAAATTATTTCTTTCCCTAATTTAGAAATTAACAGAGAACGTTTTTTAGTGAAACACAATGGAGTAGAAGTGATGTTGCCTCGTAAAGAATTTGAATTATTTTCATTACTTGCATCCAAGCCAGGTAGGGTATTTTTGCGAAATGAAATATTAGAGAAAGTTTGGGGCAGTGAAGTTATTGTAGGTGACAGAACCATTGATGTGCATGTTCGAAAAATTAGACAAAAATTAAATGCTGATTTCATACACACCGTTAAAGGAGTGGGTTATAAATTTGAAATTTAGAAAAAAAGTTAAATCTTTTTTCTATTTTTACGTAGTGTTACAAACAAAAAATACTTCCCCATCACAATTAGCATTGCTTACGGCTTTTGCAGTGTCATTCATTGCGGGTATCCTAGTTGTTTATTTCACTAAAAATTTAACTTACAGCGGAATAACATTTTTCTTGATGTTTGTATTTACCTACAATCTAGTTTCTTTTATTATAGAAAAATTTATCTATCGTAAAATTAAATTAATTTATAAGTTCATTTCACAAACAAAAGCAACTAAACGGGAAGAGTTTTACAACAATGAAATTCTCCCTCTAAAATCAATAGAAGATGTTCAAAAGGATGCTTACAAATGGGCAGAAGAGCGTGAAAACGAAATTAAAAAACTAGAAAGTAATGTTGAGTTCAGAAAACAGTTTTTAATGAATTTAGCGCATGAGTTAAAGACGCCTATTTTTGCTACTCAAGGTTACATTGAAACTTTATTGGCTGGCGCAATGAATGACGAAAATGTCAAAGAGGTTTTTCTACAAAATGCGTCTAAAAGCATCGACCGTTTAGCGATATTAGTGGATGATTTAGATGAGATTTCTAAATTGGAATCGAACCAAATTTCTATCCTAAAAACGGAGTTTCAAATTCAAGAATTAATTAAAGAAGTTTTTGAAGAATTGTCTTTTAAATCGGCTCCTAAAACAATCGAATTGTCTATAAAAAAAGGTTGTGAAAAGCCTGTTGTGGTGTTTGCAGACAGACAGAAAATAAAACAAGTATTGGTGAATTTAATTGAAAATTCAATTAAGTATGGCAAGGAATATGGTTCTACAACTGCTGGTATTTATGAAGTAGATAGAAAAACGGTTTTTATAGAAATTACAGATGACGGTAGCGGTATTTTAGAAGAGCATGTTCCTCGTGTATTTGAAAGATTTTATAGAACCGATAGTGCCAGAAGCAGAAATGTAGGGGGTACAGGTTTGGGTTTAGCCATAGTAAAACATATCATTGAAGCCCATCATCACACGGTTAGTTGTAGGAGTACCATAGATGTAGGATCTAGTTTTGGTTTTACCTTAGATTTAAAATAATATGCTACACTCGCAATAAGGAAGTTTCAAAGCCCACTTTTTAGAGGAAATGATTGCAATGAGATTGTACATATTTGCTTTGCAGCGAGTCTAAACTATTTGTAAATACATTCAGCCGAACAACATTTTTCTTCTAACAATCTTTACCATTGAGCGTAAAAAAAATGATGGAGTGAAAATCTCCATCATTTTAAAATATTTGCAAATAATTCTATTTACTTCTCTAACGATTTAACGCTTCTTAATAAACGTTTCCAGCGTATTCCTTTTGCATCATAACTCATCCAAATAAACCAAGCTTTTCCTACAACATGGTCTTCTGGTACAAAACCCCAAAAACGAGAGTCTAATGAATTGTGTCTGTTGTCTCCCATTAGCCAATAATAATCCATCGCGAATGTATAGGTAGTCGCAGCTTTCCCATCAATCAAAATGGTTGAATCTTTTATTTCGAAAGAATGTTTTTCATACGTTTGTATCAATCGCTTATATAAGGCAATGTTTTGTAGATTAATGGAAACCGTAGCGCCTTTTTTAGGCATTACTAATGGTCCAAAATTATCTTTAGTCCAACTGAAGTTTGCAGTATCATGAGGGAAACATATTTCTCCTGGTACTTTTCCATATTGAACCGGTGTAACTATTTGTGTAACATTCGAAACGTTGTTGAATTTTTTAATAAGTTCTATATTCTCTTTGGTTGTATTCACAACATATAAAAATGGATTTTGTGGAGACTGTTCAATATCCTCATTTTGAATACCCATTTCATTTAGCTGATCAATATTTAAATAGGTTCCGTTGGCAAGTACTTGATATTTCTGTTGGATATATCTGAAAGCCGTTGCTGGCTGATCGTTTACCATCAATGTCCCATTTCGAACTTCAATTTTGTCACCCGGTATGCCCACACATCGTTTAATATAATTGTCTGTTTTGTCTACAGGGTGTGTTACGTATTCATGTGAATTTTTATCCCAATTATAATATCGCACTAAATCATAGTAAGTAGGGTTGTTCATTTCTACAAATACAGTATCTCCCTCAGGGAAATTGAAAACAACATCATCATAACGTTCTACATTTTGAAACCCCCACATTCTTTTATAAGGCCATTGTACAGCAGTGCTGTATGGCTTTCCACCCAAAATAGGCATTATATTGTGTACAAAAGGAATGGCCAATGGCGTCATAGGCAAACGAGGTCCGTAATGCATTTTGCTCACAAATAAATAATCATTCACCAACAAAGATTTTTCCATTGATGGCGTAGGAATCGTATAGGCTTCTATAAAAAAAGTTCGGATAATAGTAGCGGCTACAATAGCGAAAACACCGGCATCTAACCATTCTCTTACTAATGATTTTTTAGGTTTTGGTTTTGAATCTTCTTCTTTTTTCTTAAAAAATGGTATGTTCATGTTTTATTTTGAATCGTAAAAGTAAGGAATTGAATTTAAAAAGAAATGTGAAAGTTTTTTTAACAAGCATGCTACTTAAATGAAATTTATGTTTTGTTAAAAGGTTTTTAGGGTTTCTTTTTACTGCCTACTTAATCGGATTAAAATTCTATTTAAAAGCGAAAACTATTTAAAATTACCTTTTTTGCCGTTGCAGCATCATCAATTGAATTACAATAGATAATCTCTTCAATATAATTTCCCCCATGCTCTTATTGATGAATAGGGCAAAAATTAAGAGACCTATCATTCTTAAACTCTATTTTTAAATTGAGTAGCAAAAGCTTAGCCTCGTCTTCTTTCTAATAAAACCATCATGGTTAAACCTAATTTTACACGTTCTTCTTCACCTTGTTGAAATTCATCTTCTTTGTATAATTCAAACTTTCTACCAAAGAAAGAGGGTGCTTTTTTAAATGTACAAACCAAGGTACCATCTGGTCTTTTTACAGTGTAGGATGGGTTAAATAAATAGCCAGTAAATATCCCTAAAATAGGAATTTCACACAACAAGACATCACCCACTTTTACCCAAGGATTTTTTTCTTGAATTAATAAGTCTTGGTTTTTATTTTCATCAAATAATTCGTAGCTCGCTTTCCAAATGGAACGCCAACCTTTTCGAGCAACACTTCCAATTGAATTTCCATCCGGTTGAAAGAAAGTATAAACCGTATTAAAATCTATCCATTTGTCTGCTTTGATATCATATGCAATTTCTGTTTCCGATTCATTCGTAAAAACACGTACATGCTCTTTGAACTTAAACATTTTTTGCTTTACATAAGCGCGCGTTTCACCATTGGCATCAATGATAGAAAAGTCATTGTGAAATGTGGTAATATTAAATTTGAACGTTAATGGATAGGATTCGTTTTCAAACATATTTTTTTATTTTAAGTAACAAATGTATACCATACGTTATATCTCAGATGATATTTTTTGATTGATATTGAGTGTGGTATTATTTTACTCTCCACAGTAAATTTTTACAACCCTTTTAATTCAGCTACTAAATCTTGTAATACTTTTTTAGCATCGCCAAATAACATGGAAGTTTTAGGTTGAAAGAATAAAGCATTTTCGATACCTGCATAACCCGGTTTCATACTTCGTTTGTTTACAATAACATGTTTTGCATCTTCTACTTCTAAAATCGGCATGCCATAAATAGGAGAGGCAGGGTCATTTTTTGCGGCAGGATTCACCACATCATTGGCACCCAATATAAACACTACATCGGTTTGTGCAAATTCTGGATTAATTTCTTCCATCTCTTTTAGTTTCTCATAAGAAACATCTGCTTCTGCTAATAATACATTCATGTGTCCTGGCATACGGCCAGCCACTGGATGAATAGCATAAGTAACTTCCACCTCTTTTTCTTCCAATACTTTTTCCAATTCATGACAAATATGTTGTGCTTGTGCTACCGCCAATCCATAACCCGGTACGATGACTACCCGTTTTGAGTAAGCCATTAATACGGCTGTGTCCGACATAGAAATTTCTTTATAAGTTCCCCCAACTTCTTGTTGAGCAGCTCCGTTTTTGTTGCCACCAAACGCACCTACAATCACATTTGTCAATGAACGATTCATGGCTTTGCACATCAATATGGTTAAAATAGTGCCAGCACTTCCTACTAAAATCCCTCCCGTTAACATCACAGGGTTTGAATATAAAAAACCGCCACATGCTGCAGCAACGCCAGTAAACGAATTTAATAATGAAATAACTACTGGCATATCCGCGCCGCCAATTGGCATCACAAATAAAACACCATACAACGCTGAAACACCAAACAAGGCCCAAAATAAAACAGTGATATCTATGCCCGTATAGCCGCCTACCATTGCTACTAATATTCCAATGATGATTAATAGTAAACCTATATTGATAATTTGTTGAGCAGGTAATGTTTTGTCATTTAAATTACCATTTAATTTACCAAAAGCAATCATAGATCCAAAGAAGGAAACAGTACCAATAACAAGACCAAGTAATATAGTTAATAATATGAGTTGTGAATTACTGCCTGCATTGTTACCCAATACAGATGAAAGTGTTTGCATGACATTTGAAAAGAAGTCTGTTGGCGTTTCAATTGGTTTATGCATTAAATGTTTAAATTCTACAATAGAAATGATAGCCGCACAAGCGCCTCCCATTCCATTAAATAAACTCACCATTTGGGGCATGCCGGTCATTTCTACTTTTTTGGCCATGATAGTCCCAAGTAAAGAACCAACGATTAAGCCTCCAAAAATCCAAGGATAATTTCCAAGATAATGCCCACTGTCATCTTTGTATAAAAAGATAGTTGCTAGTATCGCAATCGTCATTCCAATAGCAGCATATAAATTTCCTTTGCGAGCCGTATCAGGATGTGAAAGCATTTTTAATCCAACGATGAATGAGATTGAACCAATTAAATATGATAATAATAAAAAGAAGTTTTGCATAATATTTAAATTCTAAATTTTTAAATTCGAAATTCGAAAGGGGTTAATTGTTATTTGTAAGTTTTCTTAAAATAGAGCCAAAAATCAACATTAATTCATTGGCTTCAATGGCTAATTTTTCTTTAGTTGCTTCGTTTTCATGTATTAAAAAGTCTAACCAATAAATCGTTTCTTTTGCTTCTTTTTTGCAAATTTTTATTCGCATTATCAAATCATTTTTTCCTAAATTGTCATTTGCTTCTATGTAATTTGCACCAATAGAAGAACTTGATCTGATGATTTGATTTATATAAACAGAATTAATGATATCTTTTTTAAAAGGACGACAAAAATCACGAACCGCCAGACCGAACTGTTT
>CANGUS010000111.1 GCA_947457085.1 Bacteroidota bacterium | reverse complement strand
TTTAAAAAAAAAATGGCGCTCTCGCAATAACTCGAGAACGCCAATGAAATGTTAGCAATAAACTTCTAATTAATAGCTCTTGGCATCGGTACTAAAAATTTAGCACCACCCCAGTCATAAAATGAATTCCAGCTTGTGGGAAAAAATAATTTAAGGTAACAATTTGATTATTTTCTCTCCAATTGTAAGATGCACCTCTGGCTTCATATTTTTTATTGAGTAAATTATATAAACCAATTCTAAATCCGATATTTTGTTTTTCATTTAATTGATATGGAATATTGACTGTCATATCAATTGTTTCAAAAGCTTTTAATTGACGATTGCTATTACTTGTGTTATCTAAAAATTGTCTCCCCACATATTTACCAATAATGTCAATAGAGGTGTTTTGTATTTTTTTATAGTTAGTATTTCTTAAAGGAAAAAGAGACGTTGTTAAGCCCGCTATGATATTAGGCGAAAATGAAATATCGGTTTTCGTGTATTTATTTTCAATTTGTCCACCATTGTCATAATCATCCAAATACTCTGTAAAATCTTGAATTTTATTTTGACTAAAAGATATATTCCCATTTATTTCAATCAGCTTTGTGCCTGGTTTCCATCTAGTTTCAAATTCAATTCCGTAGCGATAGCTCGTAGGAATATTTGAGCGGGTATAGGCTCCAACATCATTAATTTTACCTGTTAATACCAATTGATCTTTGTAGTACATTAAATAAGATGTTACATAAAAAGCCAATTTATTTTTAATGGTATAAATATAATTCAGTTCCAAATTTGTCATTTTTTCTGGCTTAGGTAACTCGTTCACATTGGCTTCAATATCATCTCTATTGGGTTCTTTTTGGGCCACACCTAACATCAAACTCACTTGTTGATTAGATTGTTTATAGGTAAGTTTGAATTTAGGATTAAAGAAATTCCAATTTAAATCGTGATTTATTGTTGGATTTTTTCTAAAGCCATTTATTTGATAATTTACTTTTCGAAATTGCATATCGGCAAATACAGACCATTTATTATTAATGGCATAATCAGCCATTGAGTATAAGTTAATATCTGTTTTTAGACTAGACAATTGATACCAACGATGTCCTTTTTCGACAGGATATTGAGACCAAATAACATCTCCATGATGCCTACCTTTATACTGATTGAAATTTAAAAATAACCCAGCATTTAATTTTTTTGAAAAATAATTGGCATACCATCTTCCTCCATAAAAATCATTATCTAACCACAGCTGGCGAACTAAATCTGTAGTACGAATGGTATCAGCACCTATAATAGGATTGGATAAATTGTAGTCTGCATATTGTTGACCTAATTTATATTCTTCATAGTATCCTTTTCCTTTAGTGTAAAACAATGTAGAGCCTATAGACCATTTTTGACTCAGTTTTTTATCAAAAAATAATTGATAATAATCTTGGCCGTAATTATCGGTTTGATTGTTATAAAATGTGCCATCAGCCTTCATTCCCAATTCATTAAACCTCCTATTTGTTTTCAAACTATCTTGCATGATACCATTCCAAGCCTGTCCAGTTTTTTCTTTCCCTTTGAGGTAATTAAAAACAATTTGAGTATTATTATCTATTAAATATTTGGCCGTTAATTGCATTGATTTTAAATCCGCAGTTGCCCTATCCACATATCCGTCTGATGTAATATTAGATGCTCGAAGGGTGGCAATAAATTTATTGTTGATTAATCCTGTACTGGCCCTGGCAACAGTTTTAAATGTATTGAAAGATCCATAACTGGTTGAGAAATTAAATTCTGCGTCTTTATTATTTACATCTAAATTATTGATTGCCAATGAAGCCCCAAAACTTCCGTTTCCATTCTTAGAATTCCCAACTCCCTTCACTAATTCTACGCTTTGTGCAGAAGACATTAAATCGGGTGTGTTCACAAAATAAGTTGCTTGACTTTCTGGATCATTTACCGGAATTCCATTCATAGTTACATTGATACGGTTTAAATCAGTGCCTCTCACTTTAATATCGGTGTAACCCGTTCCTGTGCCTGCATCTGAAGAAACTACTACATTCGACAAGCCATTCAAAACATAAGGGATGTCTTGTGTTTGATTCGTTCGTTTTAAAAAATCCATTTTAATTTCTTTCAGATTTTTTTCATCTAACAATGGGTGCTTTTGCTCTTTAACAATAGCTGCTGGCAATTCTACATTTTTTACAGAATCATTTTGAGCGTTGCTTTTCACAACAATTGACAATAGCGTCAAACTAATGAAAATTTTTTTCATTTTACAAAAATATTTTGTGCAGAGAGCTTATAAACTCACTACGGTTAAACAATACCGATGGATTAATATCGGCAGGAATAAGCATTTTTTTTATAAAAAATACTTCAACAAAATGGGTAAGTGAAAATTGAATTCCCTTACCTTTCCTAAACAGCATTATCTGTTCCAGGTTCTACGGGTTTAATCTCAGACCAAAAAAATGGACACCCCGAGGTAAATAGTATTGAATCTATATCGATTCAATATTTGAATGCAATATTAAATTATTATTTTGAAAAATGAAAACCAGAAGAGTAAGTAAAAATTATAGATTATTTGTAAATCTAATATTCCGCATCAAACCGCTATATTTACTACGTTTTAAAGGGGAGTTTTTAAACACCTTTTTAAATATATCTTCTGTTATTTCTAGCCAGTCAGTACGCTTATAGTTCAGTATCTCTGGTATGGGGTCGAACTTTTTTTCTGAGGTAGGTTTTGAAAAACGATTCCAAGGGCAAACATCTTGACAAACATCGCAACCAAACATCCACTGTTGAAAGTTTTTGTCTGAATTGATCAACGCGTCTTTTAATTCGATAGTATAATATGATATACATTGAGCGCCGTTAATTTCTTTATTGGGTAAAATAGCCTCTGTAGGACAAGCATCAATGCACTTTGTACAAGTTCCACAATAATCAAATGCATATTCTTTATCATATTCTAACTCCACATCAATAATCAAAGTAGCAATGAAAAAAAAGGAACCTTGATTTTTAGTTATTAAATTTCCATTTTTACCGACCCAACCTAAACCACTTTTAATCGCCCAAGCGCGCTCCATAACTGGCGCACTGTCTACAAAGCCCCGTCCATGAATGTCACCAATTTTTTCATTTAAAATAGCTAAAAACAATCTTAATTTTTCTTTTATAACATCATGATAATCATTCCCATAGGCATATTTAGAAATTTTAAATGAATCTGCATGTTGCTTTTCAGCGGGATAATAATTCATTAATAAGGTGATCACACTTTTTGCATCATCCACCAACAAAGTAGGATCAATTCGTTTATCAAAATGATTTTCCATATAGTGCATCGAACCATGATTTCCTTTTTTAAGCCAATTTTCGAGTCGAATGGCATCTTCATGTAATCGTTCTGCTTTTGCTATCCCACAAGCTGAAAAACCCAATTGAAGGGCTGTATCTTTTATTAATTGAGTATTTCTGCTGTTTATCATTATTTTAAATGTCGTAGTATTATTTAGCCTTTTTTTAACTACAAAGAACGTAACTTTACACCACAAAATTTGAAAATAAAATGACAAAAAAATCATTCCTTCCATTATTCCTTTTAATAGGCATTGGTGTATTTTTTTCTTTTAAAATCATTGCAAATCGCTCCAATTCATTTGGAGAATCAGAAAATAATGCAGAAATCAATGTAACTCCTTTTCAATCTGAAGGAAATGAGAAGCTTACTAAGAATGAAGTGATTATGCTCACTATCATGCAGGTGTTAAAGGAAGGGCATTATTCACCCAAAGAATTAAATGATGAATTTTCAAAAAAAGTTTTTGCCAAGTATATGGAAATGACTGATTATGGAAAAGTATTTTTATTACAAAGCGATGTAGAAAATTTTCAAAAACACGAGACAACCATTGATGATGAATTACTCAGTGGTTCTACTGCTCTATTTGACGAAGTGAACAAAGTAATTTCAATGCGCATGAAAAATGCAGAAACGTATTATAAAGAAGCAGTAAATATGTCATTTACGTTTGATGAAACAAACAATACAAACTTGGAAAGTAATGGTGATGATATAATTGAATTAGATGGGAAAAAATTAGCTTTTTGCAAGACGGAAGCTGAATTAAAAAATCGCTGGTTAACATCCGTAAAATACAGAGTATTGGCAAGGTTAACCGAATTAAAAGAGCAACAAAAAACAACAACCGATGAAAAATTAAAAGTAAAGTCTGTCGATACATTAATGAAAGAATCGAAGGAAAGCGTTCAAAAGAATTTAGCCAACTATTTTAAACGATTATATAAAATTAATGAGACGGATAAATATGCAGCATATATGAACAGCGTTTGTCATGTTCTTGATCCACATACAGACTTTTTTCCTCCGAAAGACAAACAACGATTTGATGAAGAAATGAGTGGTTCCTTTTTCGGCATAGGAGCGGTTCTTCAAAGTGAAGAAGGCGTTTGTAAAATTAAACAAATTGTAACGGGCAGCCCTTGTTGGAAAGAAGGTAAGTTAAAAGTCAATGACATTATTTTAAAAGTAGCACAGGGAGCAGAAGACCCAGTTGAAATTTCAGGTTGGGACATTGAAGATGTAGTCTCTATTATCAGAGGTAAAGAAGGTAGTGAGGTGCGTTTAACAACCAAACATTTAGATGGAAATATAGAAGTGATTAAAATCATTCGAGGTAAAGTAGAAACTGAAGCGACATTTGCCAAATCAACAATTATCAAAAACAACAACCAAAAAATAGGCTATATCATGTTACCCGAATTTTATGCCGATTTTCAATCAAGAAATGGCAGACGATGCGCCGTTGACATGGGTAAAGAAGTAGAAAAATTGAAAAAAGAAAATGTACAAGGAATTATCATTGACTTAAGAAATAATGGCGGTGGATCTTTAAGTGATGTAGTCGAAATTGGAGGGATGTTTATCGATAAAGGACCGATTGTACAAGTGAAATCAAAAGATGCTCCTTCTCAATCTTTAGATGATAGAGAATCAGGTATGTTATATGATGGCCCTTTAGCAATATTAATCAATCAAGGGAGTGCCTCTGCTTCAGAAATTTTAGCTGCTGCTATGCAAGATTATAAACGCGCCATTATTTTAGGAACCACTTCTTTTGGAAAAGGAACCGTGCAAAGAATATTTCCTTTAGAAGATTTTTATCAAGGCGACCCTTCCTTATTGCCTTTTGGTTCAATCAAATTAACGCTACAAAAATTTTATAGAATCAATGGTGGTTCTACTCAATTGAAAGGAGTTACACCTGATATTATGCTACCAGATATGTATGACTTAATGGATATGGGTGAGCGCAAAGACGAAAACTCGATGCCTTGGGATCAAATTGCTAAAGCAGATTATAAACTCAATAAAACCTCCGTTGATTTTAATACATTGATCGAGGCTTCAAAAAAACGAGCTATTGCCAATGAATCATTCAATATTATTACTAAAAATGCAAAACGATTGAAACAACAATTTGATGACAATCGATATTCATTGATTGAAAAAAAATATATTGAGCAAATGAAGGAAACAAAAGATTTAGCTAAAAAAATGGAAGACTTGAATAAAAATAAAAAAGTATTACCTGTTAACTACATGGCTGTTGATTTACCTAATTTTCATAAAGACACCACCAGCACTCGAATGAATGATGAATGGTTAAAAGCTATAGGAAAAGACCCATATATAGCGGAAGCCGCAAATGTACTATCTGATTGGATTGTTGCGAATAAAAAGAATACAATCGGTAAGAAATAAAATAAAAAAACTGTAAATTCATTTTACAGTTTTTTTTGACTCAATAATTGAAGTAAGTATTCAAAATTAATTCAACTCTGGCTTATCGGGCATAAACAACAATGGTGAATAATGTTTACCTAAGCTAATAACGGCTTCATTCCATAGCATTTTTTCAGGCGTATTAAAAACCAATCCAATATTTGAATGCGCTATTAACCAAGCCTTCATTTCAATTTCTGCTTCTAATTGTCCTATACCCCAGCCCGAATATCCAATGAAAAATTTACAATTATCTGTGCTTACTTTCCCAATTTTAATGCCTTCTACTATTTGTTCCAAATCGCCACTCCAATATATATCTTCTGTAATTTTTTCC
>CANGUS010000110.1 GCA_947457085.1 Bacteroidota bacterium | reverse complement strand
GATTGATAAGAAATTGAGAAATATTTTTTTCTGATTTTTTGATTGACAATGAATCTAACAAAACCGGCTTTTCTACTTTATGTTTAACTACTTTTTTATCTGATTCGTTTTGCTCAAAATATTGAAATCTGTTGTTATACTTCCACAATTTATATTTTGGTAAAAAATCTAAATCAAATACATGTGAGTTGGCTGATGGAGCAATAAGTGATGCAATTGAACTTTCAAACTCCCCTTTATATTTTATGGGTTTTGCTGTTGTTAGTTTTATTGAATTCTTATTTAATAAAATTTGATTATTTTGTAGATGTTTGGTATAATTACAAGAAATAAAAAACAAACTCAAAATGAGCAGTAATTTTTTAAAACTGGTATTATTTTTATAAAAAAGCAACAAAACTGTTATGATTACGAAAGCGCAAGTTAAACATATTCATTCATTAGAAGATAAAAAATATCGATATAAATGCAATGAATTTGTAGTTGAAGGGGAAAAAATGTTGCAAGAATTAATCAATTCCTCATTGACCATTAATTGCATTTATGCCACCAAAGACTGGATTGAAAAAAATCAAAAGATCAAAAACATTCATATTGAAGAAGTTCAAGCTTATGAATTAGAAAAAATGAGCAGTCTATCTACGCCCAATTTGGCATTGGCAACTGTTCAAATACCTGCAAAAGAAGCAGTATCACCAAAAGGGATTTCGCTGGTTTTGGATAGAATTCAGGACCCAGGAAATTTAGGAAGCATCATACGAATTGCTGATTGGTTTGGGATTGACACCGTTTATTGCAGTGAAGATACTGTAGATGTTTTTAATACTAAAGTGGTACAGGCTAGTATGGGGAGTGTGTTCAGAATTAAAACTCAATATGTAAATATTGAAGAATTATTAACTACAAATAATCAGATCCCCTCTTATGCAGCCATTTTAAACGGAGAAAACATTTCTGCTCATAAATCAATACAAAAAGGATTTATTATTATTGGAAACGAATCAAAAGGTGTTAGCCCTTCAATTATTAATTTGAGCACACACAAAATTTCAATCCAAAGGAAAGGACAAGCAGAAAGTTTAAATGCCGCAATCGCCACCGGAATTATTTGTCATTCTTTACTTTCATAACATGAATAAATTTATATATTTGTAGCAATAAACTCAATTTTTAATTAAAAAAATATACATGAAAAGAATTATCACTGTCGTATTATTTCTCGTATTTGCATTACCATCATTCGCAAGTTGGAGAAACTGTATGCTTCGCATACGAGATTCAAGAGGAAGAAGTCTCTCTATTTCCGTAGATGGGAGAAGATACAACAATATTAGAAAAACTCTTTCCGTTGGAAACATTGCTCCAGGATGGCACAAAATCAAAATATTTTCTTACGTATCGAATGGTTATGGATATCGTGAAGGCACCTTAATTTATCAAGGAAGAATATTTACCAAGCCTAGTATGATATACTATTGTACCGTTTCTAAAAATTTAATTGACATTGAAGAAAATTGCTGTATTGATGATTATGGTCATTGGAACAACAATGACAATTGGGACTCTTGGAATGATAGCAGACAAGAATGGAATAACAATCAACAATGGCACAATGATCGTGATAGAAATAACTTAGATGACAGAGATTACAATCATACTTGGAGCATTCATAACGATAACAATGATTGGAATAATTATCCAAACAACAGACCAGACCAAGTTGAAATCAGATATGAAGATAATAACTGGAATTCATACAATGGCACCATGAGCACTGGAAGATTTAATTCTTTAATCGAACAAATTAGAAGTGCCTCATTTGAATCCACTAAAATTAATATAGCAAAACAAGCCATTAAAGACAATGTGATTACTGTATTTCAATTAAAAGGTATTTTGAAAGAATTTTCATTTGAGAGTAATAAATTAGATTTTATCAAATCAAGTTATTCAAAAGTAGCTGACAAAAAGAACATTTATATATTATACGATGTATTTACTTTCCAAAGCAGCAAAGATGATTTAACTGAATTTTTAAACAGACAACAAAGTAGATAAGAAATCTATAAAAAAAACGCTTCGAAAAATCCGGAGCGTTTTTTTTATCTATTGGCAAATATTTCATTGCGAAGTTCTTTAGCCGTTTTACTGCTTTGATCATGACTCCATCCTGGTGGCTTAACGATGTATTTTACTCTTTCATAAAAGGTGATATCGCTTCTTGTTATATCTTTCCACAATGCTTTCCACTCATGGGTTATTATTTCAATGGGATGAAAAGGATAATCAGGATTTTTGGTTAATCCAAACACCACTTTTTCAGTTTCTATTTCATCTTGGTAGGTTCCAAAAAATCTATCCCAAAGAATGAGCACCATACCCATGTTTTTATCTAAATAGACAATATTGCTGGCATGATGCACTCGATGATGAGCAGGCGAAACAAAAAAAGTTTCAAACCATTTGGGCATTTTTCTAACATATTGTGTGTGTACCATAATCCCATAAATCTGACAAATGGCATCCATCAATAATATATCTAAGGGATTAAAACCAAGTAAAACCGAAGGAATAAAGAACCAAAAATTTACAAAAGGACGAAATACCGAGGAGCGAAAACCAGTAGTTAAATTATACTCTTGTGATGAATGATGGGTTACATGCACCGCCCATAAGACTCTTGAAAAATGTTCACACCTATGCTCGAAATAAAAACTGAAATCAACCAAAAAAAACAATAAAACCCAGTACAAATAAGGATTTGCTATTTGTAAAATATGAAACTGACCGATCCACATCATAAAAACCAATACCGTTCCTTTTACTAGCAATCCCAAACTGGCATTGACAATATTCAACCAAATGTTGATTAATGTTTCTTTAACCGAATAGAAATTTCTTTTTTGATAATTACTCAAAACTACTTCCAAGGTAACTAATATAATATAAATGGGTGTTGAAATACCCAACACCCAATTATCATTTAAATATGCTTGAATCGTTTCCAGCATGTTTAAACCGTTAATAATTCTTTTTCTTTAGCTGCGCAATGCGTATCAATTTGAATGATTTTTTTGTCAGTAATCCCCTGCACTCTTGCTTCTGTTTCCTTAGCAGCATCTTCACTCAATCCGTCTTTCTGCATTTTTTTTACTGCCTCCATACCATCTCTTCTAATATTTCGAATCGCAATTTTTGCCAATTCTCCTTCTGCATAGGCTTTTTTTACAAACTCTTTTCTACGTTCTTCTGTAATTGGCGGCATAAATAATTTAATAATAATCCCGTCATTTTGAGGAGTTACACCCAAATTCGCCTGCATAATAGAACGCTCAATGGGTGCCATCATGTTTTTTTCCCAAGGCTGAATCGTCAATGTTCTGGCATCAACCACCTGTAAATTGGCAACTTGTGCAATGGGCGTTGGCGCTCCGTAATAATCTACCGTTAACCCATCTAACATGGATGGCGTTGCTTTCCCTGCTCTTATTTTCAATACCTCCGCTTCAAAATGAGCAATTGCACGGCTCATATTATCATTGGTATCTTTTACTATTTTGTCTAAATCTGCTTGCATGATTCTTGCTTTTTTTTGCTTGGCAAATCTACAAATTATCTTTCTATTTCAAAATGCTAAACTGCAAAAGAATAAAATACATTTTTTAAAGGTCGAGGCCCTACCCTTTTATCATCATTCTTGGAGACGCTCCATTCAACTATTCAACTTGGTTCATCTTCTATTAAATTCAAATGATCCATTCAAAAAATAAAATCAAACTAAACATTTACTATAGAGATGCAAGATTATTTCTTCAACCCTTAAATCTCATTTGACGAATAAAATAATGGGACATCTTAAATACAAAACCATTTCTTACAAAAAAATTCAAGCCATACAACCTACAACTGAAAACTCACTGCTATATTTGCCAAATATGAAAGGAAAAAAATTATTTCGATTTGCAGCAATAAAAGAATTTGACAATGTGTTTGAATTTCCTGAAAACTTCAAAGACAAATGGTCATCTGAAGTATTTAAAAACAACAATCCGATTGTATTGGAGTTGGCCTGCGGCAAAGGAGAATATTCTGTAAATTTAGCCAAAGCTTTTCCTGATAAAAATTTCATTGGCATAGATATCAAAGGAAATAGAATGTTTGTGGGTGCTAAAATGGCACTAACAGAAGGAGTGCGTAACGTGGCTTTTCTTCGAATAAAAATTGAACAAATTTTAGATTTTTTTGCAAACAACAGCATTTCGGAAATTTGGATCACTTTTCCTGATCCGTTTTTGAGAGAGTCAAAAGCTAAAAATAGATTAACCCACCATAAGTTTTTAGCCATTTATCAGCAATTGCTAAAAGAAAATGGCATTGTGCAATTAAAAACCGATTCAGATGAATTATATGCTTTTACACAAGAAGTAACGGCATTTCAAAAATGTGAAATTGTACAAGACATCGAAAATATTTATTTAAATGGCACACCCGCATTTCCTCTCAATATTCAAACTTTTTATGAAGGCATGCATTTGCTCGACAATAGAACCATACATTATATTAGTTTCAGACTGCCTAAAGAAAAAATAGTCGTTCCCCCTAAAAAAGATTTAAGTGAAAAAACCCATGTTTAATGACGATGAACCTGAAAAGGGTTTATTTGTATTTACAGAAGAAATGCATTTAAAACGCGGTTATTGCTGTGGGAATGGTTGCTTACATTGTCCGTATGATTATAAAAATGTAATCGACTTAGACAAAAAACGGTATTTTATTGAACGTCAAAAAGAAAACAGATGTCAAAAGAAATCAAAATAAAAAACAATGATTGGATAGGAAAAATATACGCCATTGTTAGAAAAATACCGAAAGGAAAAGTTACCTCTTATGGTGCAATTGCTGATACCATTGGTACAAAAACAACTGCAAGAATGGTGGGTTGGGCAATGAATGCGAGTCATAGCGCAACACCGAAAGTACCTGCACACCGGGTTGTGAATAGAAATGGATTATTAACTGGTCGTCATCATTTTGCAACTCCAACTCTGATGCAAGAATTGTTAGAAGCTGAAAAAATTGAAATTAAAGACAATCAAATCATTAATTTTGAAAAACATTTTTGGAAACCGGAATAAGCCATGTCAAAATCTCAAAAACTAATCTTAAATACTGCCTACATCGAAGAAGAGTTCTTTGAAGATGTGTTATTAATTGGCATAGTAAGCCCCAAACCAGCACATCAGCTAATTTGGCATTTAAATCAATCGGTTAACGTAGATTTTAAAAAAAATCACTCTCATGAAAAAAAGATAAAAGACACATATTTTTCAGTTTTTTCTTATGAGGAAACCAACAAACTCAGAGAGAATATTATCTATTGTAATAGAAACGATGCTCATTATTTAATACCGGAGGCTAAAAACATAGATTATATATGGTTGATAAAAGGAGGTCATGAAAGACATGATTTTCAGCGTGATTTATTAAACTTACTACCCAATATATCAATTATCAATTACGTTTTTGAAATAAACCCAGAAACATTAAAATCCCGAGCAGAATTAATATTATAAATTTCATTTTTAGAATAAACAAAAATCATTTACTTTTATATTTTGAAAACAAACAATATTCTCATGAAAGGATTTTTTTTAGGTTTATCTATTTTAGCGATCATCGGTTTTTCTGCATGCAATAAAAAAGCAGGTCCTTTAAAAGCTTGTTTCACTTTTTCAAAAAACACAGCAAAAATAAACGACACGGTGTATCTATTAAATTGTTCTGAAAATTACAGTAAATTTAAATGGAGTATTCCCAATGCGTTTTCATTTGACACCATCAATAAACACAATTATTATGTGCCTACATCTATAGGTGATAAATATATCTATTTATTAACTTGGAGTTTAGATGGAGCAGACACAACAGGTGTTGCCAAAATACTCACTGTGAAATAATTGTATTTACTTTCTTTGTGGAAAAACAACCAGCCCATTCTTTTTTACTTCCATTATCATTTTCAATTGTCTTAATCATTGGAATGTTTTTGGGATTTAAACTCTCCCATTCATTTACTACCAAATCAACAAATAGTAATTTAAACGATCTTGTTCATTTAATACAAAGGGAATATGTAGACAGCATAGACGTAGAAACCCTATACAAAAATGGCATTGAAGGCATATTAAAAACACTT
>CANGUS010000109.1 GCA_947457085.1 Bacteroidota bacterium | reverse complement strand
TGGGGGTGGATTTTTTGGGGGCGGCTTCGGTGGAAACAGCAACGACCATGATGGTGGTAGCTTTGAAGGATTTGGCGGCGGTGGTAGTGGATTTGATGGCGGTGGCGCTAGTGGAAGTTGGTAAGGTAATTTTGCAAGATTTAAAATAGGGGGCAAGATATTAAAGCCTATTTCATCAAAATTAGATTTTATAAATTTTGATACATTGTCATAAAAAATATTACAATTTTTGATTCCAATTCTACTTATTCATCTTTGTATAATTTCATTTTATAAACGAATAAACAGCCGATTAAGGATGGAATAATTAAGTTAATAAACCACAACATGAATGTAGATGAAACTATACCTAAATGATTGGTGCTTAATGGGGCTAAAAAGAATAAAGCAGCCTCTCCCCTGATTCCAATTTCTGCAATGGCAATTGTGGGCAAAATTGCCATAATCCAAAATATCAACCATACCGTACAAAGCAATGTGATATTGTTTATGTCTACTAAAAAAAACTTTAACAGCATTATAAATTGGATGGTGTATACAAGATATCGTCCTGTTGAAATCAAAAGTATATTGATAAGTTGTTGTTGATTAAATCGTTTTACAACTTTTAAATAAATTCTCACTTTTCTAAAAATTGAAATCCCATTTGTCCAATCCAATAGTTTATGTAAATTGAAATACAAATAGGTTAGAAAAGTAAACAACAAAAGGCTAGTTACAAGTAAAATAATAAGCCAAGACGATTTTTGAACATTCAATATATAATATAGAGAGCCTAATAAACCTAAAAAACCAGTAACAATAAGCTGAGCGAAACTACCTATAATAGTCACTGTGATACCTTGAATTTTATGTACATTTCTGAGAAATAAAATTCGCCCCATATACTCTCCTATTCTATTGGGAGTAATAACCGAAAATGCTACACCAGTCAATACAGATTGAAGTGATTTCCATAAAGAAAACTTTTCTGTCCCAATTAAAAGTAACCGCCATTTTTGAGCTTCAATAGTCCAATTAAAAATCATTAAAATAAAAACTACACTTAAAAAGACTATCTTCGAAGGGTTCCATACAACATATAAATCATGAATCGTATTTTGAAGATTCGGTTGATGTTGAATTTGATTGTAGAGCGTATAGGCAATCCATAAAAACAAACTGATACCAATAGTTGCTTTAAAAAATAATTTGATAAATTTGTTTTTAATCACACTGTAAAAATAAGTCGCTTGAATCGTAAAAAGGAAATAATTTTAGGAATAGACCCCGGTACCATTGTGATGGGTTATGGAATTATTGAAATCGTGGGAAACAAACCTCACTTACTAGAAATGGGCGTTTTAAAATTATCAAAATACAAAGATGCCAATGTTCGTTTGCAACATATTTATGAAAAAATATCTTCAATATACGAAGCATTTCATCCTACACAATTTGCCATTGAGGCTCCCTTTTTTGGCAAAAATGTACAAAGTATGTTAAAACTTGGACGAGCACAAGGAGTGGCTATTGCATCCGCTATGCAACATGGTTTAAGTGCAACCGAATATTCTCCTAAAAAAATAAAACAATCCATTACAGGAAATGGAAATGCAACCAAAGAGCAAGTCTGGAAAATGTTACAACAAATATTAAAATTTGCAGACCGTCCAGAATTTTTGGACTCTACCGATGCAGTTGCAGTTGCCTTATGTCATTATTATCAAGGTATGGGAATTGACAAGCTAATGAAAAAAGACAATAATTGGGAAAGCTTTTTAAAGAATAATGCACATCGTATAAAAAAATAATTATCTTTAAAGTTGATATATGAGCAATAAAACGTTACGGATAACCTTTATTTTATCGGTAGTATGTGCAATCATGATGATTGCAATGCAGTTTTTATGGATAAAAAAAGCCTATCAGCTAGAAAAAAATATTTTCAATACGCATGTAACCATTGCATTAAAAAATGTAGCCATTCAGCTCTTACGAATGAATGAGAATAATTCAACTGTTGATAGCATTGTTACACAAATCAATGAAAAATATTATACCGTTCAAGTGAACGATAAAATTGACTCTACAGCATTGGAATATTTATTGAGAAGAGAATTATTAGCACAACAAATAAAAACTGATTTTGAATACAGTGTATATGACTGCCAAAGTGAAAAAGTGCGATATGGCAAATACATTAGTTTCTCAAAAAATGACAAAGAAACGGATGTGGTCAAAACACTATTTCCTAAAAAGAAAGGAGAAAACAACTATTTTGGGGTTCACTTTCCTCAACTAGAAACTTTCTTAACGAAAGAAATGTCCAACTGGTTTATTTCCACTTTTGTACTTTTTTTATTTATGCTTATTTTGGCGTATGCCATATTTATTATTTTTAGACAAAAGCGGTTATCTGAAATTCAGAAAGATTTCGTGAACAATATGACCCATGAGTTTAAAACGCCATTAGCTACGATTAAATTATCATCTGAGGTATTAAAAAATCCGAATATTATTAACAATCCTGCCCGTTTATTGAATTATGCAACCATCATCAATACGGAAACAGAACACCTTACAAACCAGGTAGAACGAGTATTACAAATGGCAAAAAGTGGCAAGGATGTAATGAAATTAAATAAAGAAGAGGTTGAATTGGAATTTTTAATGGATGAGATTATCGACAAAACCTACAAACCCCTTTTGCGGTCGAGGGGTGGCGATATCATTGTTTCTATGCTGAAAGAAAACATTTCGTTTGCCGTAGATAAAATGCACATCAAAAATGTGATCAATAATTTGTTAGAAAATGCCATAAAATATTGTAACAATATCCCAATAATTAATGTAACTTGTGACGAGAATCAGGGGATGGTTACTATTTGTATAAAAGACAATGGGATAGGGATTTCCAATGAAAATATGAAATACATTTTTGATAAATTTTTCCGAGTATCTACAGGCAATTTACACGATGTAAAAGGATTTGGATTAGGCCTAAATTATGTAAAATTAATTTGTAAGCAACACGGAGGAGAAATAAAAGTAAGCAGTGAACTTGAAAAAGGTTCAGAATTTTGTATATTTATACCGAAATACCATAAAAGTTAAAAATTATGCCACAAAAAACGAAAATTTTATTAGTTGAAGATGACGCAGCTTTGGGTTATGTTATTAAAGATAGTCTTGAAGAAAGAGGCTTTGAAGTGACTCATGCTACTGACGGAAACGCTGGTTGGCAACAGTTTTCAAAAAACTTTTATGATTTATGTTTGTTAGATGTAAATATGCCATTAAAAGATGGTTTTACTTTAGCTAGTCAAATTCGCAGAAAAAATACGCATATTCCGATTTTATTTATCACAGCAAAAAATATGCAAGAAGATAAAATTGCAGGTTTTAAAGCTGGTGGTGATGATTATATTACGAAACCTTTCAGTATGGAAGAATTGTTACTTCGTATTGATGTGTTTATCAAACGAACGAAAGGAACCGATGCTGAAGAATTAATATTCCCTATTGGGCAAACCATTTTTGACTTCCCTAACCTAACAGTAAAAGGGCCTAATACCGATATTCGATTAACTCAAAAAGAAGCAGACTTGTTGCGTTTTTTCTGTATGAATCCTAATCGTGTAGTAAAACGAGATGAAGTATTAACAAAAGTATGGGGTAAAGATGATTACTTTTTAGGTAGAAGTATGGATGTGTTTATCACTAAAATTAGAAAATATCTAAAAGAAGAAACTGAAATTGAAATTCAAACGATCCATGGTGTTGGATTCAGATTTATCAATCCAAGTGCTAAAGTTGAAGAAGAATAGCGTGTTGTATTTCTTTCATCTCTTCCATAGAAAGTGTTAATTTATCTCTAGTAAAATTCAAATCATTAGCAGAATTGATTGGAACCAAGTGCATATGAGCATGCGGAACCTCTAAACCTATTACAGATATTCCGCAACGTTTACAAGGAAACGTTTTTTCAATTGCTTTGGCAATTGGTTGGGCAAATACTAACCATTTTGAAAGTGTTTGAATATTTGCATCAAAAATTTTATCGCATTCTTGCTTAGGAACAACGAGCACATGACCCTTCACAATAGGTGTAATATCTAAAAATGCAATAAAATTTTCATCTTCTGCTATTTTATAACAAGGAATTTCTCCTTGAATAATTTTAGTAAAAATACTAGCCATAATTTAAATAGAGATGCTCTCAATTTTAAATTTCATAATCCCACCAGGCGTGGTAACTTCAGCTATTTCACCTACTTTTTTTCCTAATAATCCTTTACCTATAGGTGAAGAAACAGAAATTTTACCGATTTTAATATCTGCTTCATTTTCTGATACGAGATGATATTCGAGTGTTTTTTTAGTTCCCATATTGGTAATTTTTACTTTACTTAATATAGAAACTTTGCTTAAATCAATATCATTGACATCTAAAACTCGGGCATTCACAACTGCAGTTTCCAAAATTGAAATTCGAGCTTCATGATGTCCTTGTGCTTCTTTAGCAGCATCATACTCAGCATTTTCTTTTAAATCACCTTTTTCTCTGGCTTCTGCTATTGCTTTTGCAATTTCACTTCTACCATGACCTTTTAAATGGTTAAGCTCAAGTATCATTTGATCTAAAGTTTCTTTTGTAACGTATGTTATATTACTCATTTTTTTATCTTGTTGTGTTTGTAAAAAAAGAAACAACGCTTTCAAAGAAAGCGTTGAATTCATTCATTAATTAAAATAATATTTTTTATTTTTTGCCTAAAAATAATCGCAAGCCAATAGTGTGTGCTCCACCTGAAAATCTTGTAGGTTTAAATGCATAATCAATAGCTACTTCTGGAGATTTTTCATCATCTGAGAATTTTGATTTAAATGAAGCTCCTAAGCTCAATCCAGAATAAATAGTTGTATTCTCTGTTTGACTAAAAATATCTGTTTCATATCGGTAAGCTACTCTTGCCATGAATTTTTCTTTATATGCATATTCTGCACCTAAACCTATCCAATCATTGAAATAAGCATTAGAAATAAAACTAAACATTGGTGTCAATCGGTGTAACCCTTTTGTAGATACAGTAGATTTTGAAGGATCAGATGCTTCTGTTTTTCCATTTTCATCTAAATAAAAATCATTGGCAACTGCAATATTCAATTGTGTAGGCAAACCAAATTTATCAGAACGAGATTGTACCGTATAATCTTTAGCATAATCAGGACTCACCCCATTAAAACTAAATCCATCTCCAGAAAAACGCATATTCGTCCCTACATTTCTAAGTGTAATTCCGATATGCAAATTGTCATTTTTACCGTTGGTGTATTGTATACCTGCATCAATACCTACACCACTTGCTTTAATGTTTTCGATGGTTTCGTTTACATAAGTTACATTTAACCCAGCAGACATATTTTTAGAGAAGGTATGTCCTAATCCAACAGACATATTTATAAAAGATGGTTTATAAGAACCAAGACCGCCTTCAGGTGCATTTTCATTAGTTCTAGTAATATCACCAAAACCAAAAGACATGATATTTACACCTAAAACACCCACTTCTCCTAAACCATATGCTAATCCAACATTACTCAGGCTCATTCCTGTACCACCTAAAAAACGAGTATGTGCAAATCCTATTTCGTTATTAGTTGTTTTAGCTAAACCAGCAATGTTACATTTCATTGCTTCAATACCAGTAACCTGAGCTCCATTCAATCCAAATACTCCACTAGAAGCACCCCATGGATTAAACAATAATTCTCCAGCACCTGATTGACCGGTTCTATCTCTGTTTCCTGCGATGGCACTCAAACTAATCAGTAATGAAAATGCCGTTAATTTAATTTTATTCATAATAATAAAATGATAATTAGTTATTTAATATAAATTAGAAATTGGTGATATCAACTGGTCTCATTGCTCCAAACCATTTTACTACCGTTTCACCTATCCCTGGTAAATCAACATGAATTAAGTACATACCACTAACAATTGGAATACTTTTATTGTTTTTCAAATCCCAATCTACATAGTTTGTTCTACCATCATTTTTGTTAATTGTTTTAACCAAAGCACCATCTAATGTGTAAATTTTAATTGTCGCTTTTTCTGGCAAATTAATAATTTTAATTTTGCTTTCTAAACGATTCGCTTCATATTCACTTACTGCATAATAAGGATTTGGAACTGCATGAATTCTTTTTAATAATTCATCTTTCTTAGAAGTATAGCTGTTT
>CANGUS010000108.1 GCA_947457085.1 Bacteroidota bacterium | reverse complement strand
TCGGACGATGAAGCAGTAGTAGATGCCTTGCGTTTATCTCGAGGAATGACGTATAAAGCGGCTATTTCTGGCTTAAATTTAGGCGGAGGAAAAGCAGTGATTATTGGTGACCCTTCATTGAAAGGTGAAGCATTGTGGCGCAGATATGGCAAGTTTGTAAATTCTTTAAATGGAAAATACATTACTGCAGAAGATGTCAATACCTCTGCTTCAGATATGGAATTTATTCATTTAGAGACCAAACATGTTACAGGTATTCCAGAATACATGGGCGGGAGTGGAGATCCATCTCCTTTTACAGCCTATGGAGTTTTTGTAGGTATGAAAGCTTGTGCATTTAAGCGTTGGGGCAACGATGATTTGACAGGCAAAAAAATAATGGTTCAAGGTGTAGGACATGTTGGACAATATTTAGTTGGGCATTTAGTAAATGCGGGCGCTAAAGTATACATCACTGATATCAATCAAGAAAGAATACAAGAAACCATCAATAAATACAAAGTAGAATATGTAGATCCGGCTCAAATGCTTACGATCGATATTGATATTTATGCACCTTGTGCGCTAGGAGCAACTGTGAACAGCGAGACCATTCCTCAATTAAAATGCTCCATTATTGCGGGTGCTGCAAACAATCAATTGGCAGAAGAAAAAGTGCATGGTCGTCAATTAATTGACAAAGGAATTATTTATGCTCCTGATTTTTTAATCAATGCAGGAGGCCTAGTCAATGTGGCTGCAGAAGCAAGTGGATCATACAATCAAGAAAAAGTAACGAAAGAGGTTGAAAAAATTTATGGTCGAATTTTGGATATTTTTAAATTAACAGAAGATGAAAATATTACAGCACAAGAAGCTGCAATGAAAATCGCTCAAAAAAGAATGGATGATATTGCCAATATCAAATCAAGGTTATAATTTAAAATAAATTCATATTTAAACATCCATCTTTTAAATCAAAAATGCCCCAAAAGTAAATTATTATTTGGGGCATTTTTTATAGACATACCAATATTGAAATAGCATATAAAAAAATGAGTCCGATAAAAAAATCGAACTCATTGCATTCAAAATACAGTATTAATTTAAAAACACTTTTCAGAAATTAAACAAATTCAATTAGTATTGATTGAATTTATAGCTGTTTATTTTCCAAAAGTTTTTTTAGCTTCCTCAGCTGTTTTTTTAGCAGCATCTTTGAAATTTGTTGCCGCTTTTTCTGCAACTACTTTTGTTTTGCCAGCAATTTCTTTTGCTTTTTCTGTCGCTTCTTTTGTTTTTTCTGCTGCTTCTTTTGTTACTTCTTTCGCATCGCTTAAAGCATTTTCTCTTACTTCTTTGGTTGCTTCTTTTGCATCGCCTAAAGCATTTTCAGCAACTTCTTTGGTAGCACTTGCTGCTTCTTTAATTTTTGCAGAAGCTGAATCAATAGATGCAGTTGTTGTTTCATTTGATCCTGAAGTTCCTTCTACTGTTTCCGTATTTTCAACAGGAGTCGTTACGGTTTCTTCTTTTTTTGTTTTCTCGTCACATGCTACGAAGGATGCTAGGCCTAATGCCAAGATTGCGAATTTTACTTTTTTCATTTTTTTATAATTTTTAATGTATACCTATTAATACTCATTTATGAAATAGGTAACCTGCTAGATGAAGTTTCAAAGTGTTAAAATTTTGCCTATTTTATTTTTTTCTTTAAGTCTAACATAATATCTCTCAAGCGTGCTGCTTCAATAAAATCCAAATCTTTGGATGCTCTTTCCATTTGTTTTTTAATTTGAGCTATGTCTTTTTCTAATTCTTTTGCGGTTTTATAATCTGTTTTAGTTTCCTCTGCAACCATGCCATAATCATCTTCTTTGGAAGCATAGTATTTACTTTCGTCATAATTTTTTATTTCTAAAACAGCGGTTTGGCCTAAAATTTCTTCAATCGATTTGGATACGGTTGTGGGTGTAATATTAAATGCTGTATTATGAGCAATTTGTTTCAGTCTTCGTCTATCAGTTTCATCCATGGTATTTTGCATGCTCTTTGTAATTTTATCTGCATAAAAAATAACCAAGCCGTCGCTGTTTCGTGCAGCTCGTCCTGCTGTTTGCGTTAATGAACGTTCGTCCCGTAAAAAGCCCTCTTTATCAGCATCTAAAATGGCTACTAACGACACCTCTGGCAAATCTAAACCTTCCCGTAAAAGATTCACTCCAATCAATACATCAATATTTCCTAATCTTAAATCTCTAAGAATTTCAACTCTTTCCAAAGCATCTATTCCGCTGTGTAAATATTTGCATTTAATATTTATTTTATGCAAGTATTTAGACAACTCTTCAGATAATCTTTTGGTTAATGTAGTAACTAAAACGCGTTGATTACGGGCAACTCGTTTATCAATTTCATTCATCAAATCATCAATTTGATTAATACTTGGACGCACTTCAATTGGAGGATCCAATAAACCTGTAGGCCTAACTACTTGCTCTACTACTTCACCCTCACATAAATCTAATTCATAGTTTCCTGGTGTGGCGCTCACAAAAATGGTTTGACCCAACAAGCTTTGAAACTCATTAAAATTTAATGGGCGATTATCCAATGCTGATGGTAAACGAAATCCATAACTCACTAAATTTAATTTTCGAGCGCGATCACCACCATACATTCCACTCACTTGAGGAATGGTTACATGGCTTTCATCAATTACCATTAAAAAATCTTTTGGAAAATAGTCGATCAAACAAAATGGTCTGTCTCCTGGATTTCTTCTATCTAAAAAACGAGAGTAATTTTCGATGCCTTTACAATAACCCAATTCTTGAATCATTTCTATATCATAAGCTACTCGCTCTTTTATTCGTTGAGCTTCGGCAAATTTTTGTTCTTGTTTAAAATATGCTTCTTGACTAAAAGCTTCATCCTGTATTTCATGAATGATATTTTTCATTTGGTCTTGAGGCGCCAAATAAATATTAGCAGGAAATATAGCAGCATCATCCATAGACGCTATTTTTTTTCCTGTAACGATTTCAATTCGTTGAATTTCTTCTATCTCATCACCAAAAAAAATAATCCGATAGCCATAATCAGCATAAGGTAAATTGATGTCTACAGTATCTCCTTTCACCCGAAACATTCCTCGATCAAACTCCATTGCACTTCGAGTATAAATAGCATTGACTAATTGATGTAAAAAATGATTTCGACCATAGTTTTGACCTTTTGAAATACGAATGATTCCATTTTCATAATCTTTAGGATTTCCCAAACCATAAATACAAGAAACCGAAGCAACCACAATAATATCTCTTCGACCACTCAACAAACTAGCTGTTGTTCTCAAACGAAGTTTTTCTAATTCGGCATTGACAGCCAAATCTTTTTCGATATAAACACCTGTTGATGGCAAATAAGCTTCGGGTTGATAATAATCGTAATAGGATACGAAATACTCGACTGCATTGTCAGGAAAAAAAGCACGAAGCTCGCCATACAATTGTGCCACCAATGTTTTATTGTGCGTGAGCACCAAGGTGGGTTTATTGGTTTGTTGAATCACATTGGCAATGGTAAATGTTTTGCCCGAACCCGTTACGCCCAATAAAGTTTGATATTGTTCATTGTCATTTACACCCTTTACCAATTTTTCGATGGCTGCAGGCTGGTCGCCATTAGGCTTGTAAGGAGACTGAATATGAAACATAGATTACAAAAGTAAAGAATTCCTTTATGATAAATGAATCTGAAATAAAATTTAGCCAGCTTGTTATTTAATTTTATAAACGAAACTAATTCCGAATTTTAAGCTAAAAACAGCGAGTGTTTTAGGCAAGCTAAATCGTTCTAAATCTGCCCATTCTCTAGCTCCTTGATAAGGTAAATTTTTTATGGAAGGATTAAAAAGATCCTCATACTTTACGTTTCGCATTGCCAAACCGAATCCAAAATAAGTATCAATATAAAAATGATTAGATACTTTTGTTAAAATACCAAGTCCTAAATTACTACCTATTTTTTTTACATTTTGTGTAGCTTGATCAAAAGTCATATGTTTAAACGTATCGATATAAGGATTTATATCATCATTTAAATCCTCAATTCTATATGCACCAGAATCAATAATGGTTTTTCTTTGATTATAAAACAGCTCTAAAAAAACGTAGGGCTTCAAATTATTTTCTTCATTCTTCATGAAATAATGTCGACAAAGAATTCGTGCTTGATAACGAGAATAATCTATTTTATTGTTGTTTTTGCCATAACCCAATTCAACCAATAAACCATTGTGTTTAAAATCTTTCCCAATTCCCAATCGAACATATGCTTTGGGCTCTATCAAAGTAGATGGTGTAAAATAAACATATGTATTTTTGAAAATCTGATTATTTTGTGCGTTGTTTTTTAATGAAACAACTATCAAAAAAATGAGCATGCAATATTTCATAATGCAACTATTTTAATAGCTATATAAATAAGAGTTTGCTTCACTTATTAATTTATCTTATCAAAAGTATATCTCCTTTTAAATCATATTTTTTCCCTTCAGGTGTAGTAAACTTACAAACATAATAATAGGTTCCAATATCACATTTTTTTGTTTTCAAATTCCCATCCCATCCTAACGCTGGATTGTTGGATTTAAATACTATTTCTCCAAATCGATTTGCAATTAATATTGAAAAATCAGTAATTCTATCTAAGTCAATATTGTACAAGAAAGCTTTAAACTCATCGTTTTTAAAATCTCCATTCGGAGTAAAGGCATTGGGAAAAAATACTCGTTCATCATTGATTATCTTTCCACAGTTTGTAGCTGAATCAATGCAACCTTCCATTGATTTTGCAACGAGTGTGTAACAATATTCTCCAGCCTCATATTGTTTTACAGTAGTTGATTTAGAAATTGAAAAAAGATTGGATCCTAAAAACCATTGATATGTACTTGCTCCTGTTGTATAATTATTTAAAGTAAATGTAGGGTCTTGAATTAAGGCAACTTTAGGAGTTACTTCAAAATTAACAGTCGGTTTAGTTGCCACTTTCAGGGTAAATGAAACAGAATCAATAACTGGACAAAAACCTAAAATGTATCCGAAAATGTTATACTTTGTGGTAACTGTTGGTGAAAAAGTTATTTTAGTTGAATCCGAATTAAAAACAACGTCATTCATTGGGGTTACCTGTAAAAAATCTCCTTTTTGAACTGAATAGATGATGCTTTCTCCATGACAAATAACTGTATCCTCAGGCAAGAATAATTCATAATTTTTGGAAGATACATTCATGGTAAACTTTATGGTATCATAATCTACACAAATTCCTTCACTTGCGCCAATAATTGTGTATGTAGTTGTTGTTGTTGGTGAAAAAATGAGTTGAGTAGAATCGCTGTTGGTTGTAAAGCCAGTGCCAGGCACTATGCTTAAAAAACCATGTTTAGGAATTTTAAGATGAGCTGTATCTCCAAAACATAGGGTGGTTTTAGTTGGGTAGTTTAAATCATAATCAACCCCTTTATTTAACATATTGTCGTCTAACCTTGTATAAAAACCATCACTCGAATCGGTGGCTGTATTGATAACTAATGTTGTAGAGCCAAAAGTTGCATTTGTTCTAAAAAACCCCACAGCATATAATTGCTTCCCTTTCCCTCTGGCTACTGCATTGCAACGATCGCTGCTATCAATACCGCCGCCAGTGGCAACCCACATCCATTTCCCTTCAGGGGTAATTCTCGCTACAAATGCTTCTACGCTCCTTCCTGTTGGAACAGTTATTTTATCTCCAAATTTTGCACCTTCATTAATATCTCCACACACATAAACATTGCAATACTCATCCGCAATAATATCATTTCCTCTTTCTCCTCCTAAGTTACTTCCAGCACGTTTACCCCAAATGGGTTTGCCAGTACCAGCATCAAACTTCATAACAAATACATCTCGTTTGTCATAGTTTTTTACCAATACGGTGTCTACTATCAATGAATCTCGATGTTCACCTGTAATGTAAATATGGCCTTGTTTGTCTGAACAAATTCCATTGCTCCAATCATCTTTATTACTTCCACCTTTGGTAGACCATACATAGTTTCCTGAGGTATCATATTTTATTACAAAAATATCATATCCTCCAGCACTATTAAAAATATTGGTTCCAAACTTTTTATTGGTACCATCAAAACCTGCAGTGGCATAAATATTTCCTGCGTGATCGGTGCAAATGGCCGCATCTCGTTCTACATATTTACCAACAGAAATGTCCCATGGCAGATT
>CANGUS010000107.1 GCA_947457085.1 Bacteroidota bacterium | reverse complement strand
GTTTTGTTCGTTTCTCTAAATCGTATATTTTTTTCGCTTCACTCATTTATTTAAGATTTCATTTTTAGAATTTCTAATTTAGAATTTAGAAATTCATTTTTAGAAATTAGACTTTTACTTTTTGGTATTTTTCTTCTTGCTGAACATTTCAAGCATACGGTCGGTTACCACAAAGCCACCTACTACATTTAGGGTTCCTAAAATGACTGCTAAAAAGCCCAATGTTAAAACCAAATAATCGTTACTTTCTGCTTGTCCCATCACAATGATAGCCCCAATAACAACCACTCCATGTATGGCATTGGCACCGCTCATTAATGGGGTATGTAATACAGAAGGAACACGAGAAATAACTTCTATCCCTAAAAAAATAGATAGTATTACAATCGTAATCATATCATAATTTGCACTGAAAAAATCGAATATTGCCTCCATATAAATAGTGTTTAAATTTTTTATTAATGAATGTTTTAATTAGCACAATGAAAGAACTCGATCATTCACAATTTTGCCATCATGTGTAATACAGGTTCCTTTTATTAAATCATCTTCAAAATTTAAATTGATGTTGCCTTCAGCATCAATCATTAATTTCAAAAAGTTCAAAATGTTTTTTCCATACACCTTGCTTGCATCACTTGCTTGCATTGAAGGTAAATTTGAATTCCCTATGATGGTTACTCCATTGACAACGATCGTTTCTTTGTCTTTTGTGAATTCAGTATTTCCCCCAGTTGCTGACGCTAAATCAATAATAACAGAACCTGAACGCATATTTTGAATCATTTCTTTGGTAATTAAAATAGGCGCTTTTTTACCAGGAATTTGTGCCGTCGTAATAATAATGTCTGCTTTTGCTGCGCTGTCAGCAATTTTTTGTTTTTGTCTTTGTAAAAATTCTTCGCTTTGTTCAACAGCATAACCACCAGCCTGACTAGCATCGGCAGCCCCTTCCACTTCCACAAATTTGGCACCTAAGCTCATCACCTCTTCCTTTACTGCCGGACGAGTATCGAATACTTCAACCACCGCACCTAATCGTTTGGATGTGGCGATCGCTTGCAAGCCAGCCACACCAGCACCTAATATCAACATTTTGGCTGGAGCAATACTGCCTGCAGCCGTCATAAACATAGGAAAATATCGGCTGTAAGTAGTTGCTGCTAATAACACCGCTTTATAACCTGCAATATTGGCTTGACTACTCAATACATCCATCGATTGTGCACGCGTTGTTCGAGGAATAGTATCCATGCTAAACGTAGTATATCCTTTTTCGCTCCAATCTTTGATTACATTAAAATTAAATAAAGGTTGGTATACGCCTAAAAGAATTGCTTTTTCTTTGAAACTATTTTCAATGGGTTGGTTGATAGATAATATAATATCTGCTTTGGAAATTACTTCACTTCTTGATGAAACAGTAGCTCCTGCATTTTTGTAATCATTGTCGCTGGCAAATGAATGTTCACCTGCACCATTTTCAATAACCACTTCTACTTTTAATTTGATAAAATTTGCAACCACTTCAGGTAATGCCGAAACCCTGTTTTCGCCTAGTGGTTCTTTCAATATTCCTATTGTCATTTGTTTAAATTATTTCATAAACCTACAAAAAAGAATTCATTAAGTCAAATTCAAAAAAAAACTTTTTATTTTTTATGGAAAAAATATTTTGCTCACATCTAAGTGATAAAGAAAGAATAAATGGAATAACGTTTACCTAAATATTTTTTTATGAATTGATTATTTACTTCATCAAAAACAAATAAAAATGGACACAAACAAAATTCTCCAAGCCGATGTTTTAGACATCCTTTTCGACAACCGTAACAAAGCGTATGGTGCTTACGAACTCCGAAAAAACTATCATATACGATTAAGACGGTCTATGATGATAGCAGCCACTTTAGTTATGATTACTGTTTCTGCACCTATTGTTGCATCTATGTTTGATAAACCTATTGTGGTTGATTTGCCGAATGATCATCCTCGAATTATTAAAGAAATTGAAGTATTAATTCCCAAAGAGCCCGAACCTAAAGTTCCTGAAGCAAAACCGCTTGAGCCAAGCAATCCAGTAACCACCATTGCGAATACAACTCCAATCATTGAAGCAGCAGCAGCGGTAAATGATGCAGACTTGCCTCCAACCAAAGAAGAATTAAAAGATGCGGTGGCTGGTATTGAAAATAAAGAAGGGGAGGGAACCGACGTTTTAGATTTGCCCATTATTGATCATGAAGGAGAAGGAAGTGGGATCATTCCAGAAGAGTCTCTACCCAATGACAATGAAATATTCGATGATATGGATGTTTCTCAAATGCCAGAGTTTCCAGGAGGAGAAGAAGAATTGATCCGTTATTTAGCTCAAAATATTCAATATCCTAAACAAGCTTTAGATGGAAATACAGAAGGAAGGGTGTTGATCGGTTTTGTAGTAAATAAAGAAGGTGACATTGATGATGTAAAAGTACTTCGTTCTATTGGCGATGGATGTGATGAAGAGGCCGTAAGGGTAATACATAAAATGCCTAAATGGAAACCTGGTAAAAATAATGGCAAATTGGTGAATGTATTTTATAATTTGCCGGTTACGTTTCAATTGATGAAATAAGCACCCATTCAACCATAAAAAAAAGCCATACACGCATCGTATGGCTTTTTTTGTAAACTAATATTAACCGTTCAGTGTTATTTAATACTGGCTTTAAGTGGGTCGCTCCAAGGCCCTGCACCTTTAGCACCCAAAGCCGCTATTCTAAACCAAATAGCAGTATGGCTTGTGAGTCCAAGGGCAGTGTAGTTCGCACTGGTACAGGCATCAAAAAACGCCCAAGAGGTTTCTACATCTGGCGTTGTAGATGACTGAATGAGGTAGGCTTTAGAGCCTTTTACAGGCGACCATTTAATATTCGCTTCGCCATCGTTGCTGTCAGTTAAATACTTCATGTTTAAGGGTGCGGGCATCGGCTGAGGTGCTGTGGCAGTTGCTTTCACTTCCATACCACTGCTTAAAATTTTGAGTTCATTACCACCAGTTACATCTTGCACATAGTTCATCAATTGTGCAATCAAAAGGTCAAGAGTTGCTGCGTCGGTGCGCATCAGTGCCGTTTTGCTAATGCCACCATCCAGGGAGGCTGCATAGCTGATTTCTAATTTGTTGATAGCGTTCATCACGACATCCAATGCTGGGTTTGGAGTGGTGAAGTTTGCGTTTCCTGTCATTTTGGAAACAATGTTTTTTGCTTTTTGAATCTTTAATGGGACTCTCAAAGCTTTGAAATTTAATTTTACTGTTTTCATAATTTTAGTATGATTAATTGGTTAAAAAAAAGTGCTGTTTTCATCAACAGTACTGTCACCTGTAAAACGAAGAAAAGTTGTATTTATTGTGTCAACGATAAAAAATATTTTTTTTGAGTGTTCAAAAGTCATTTTTACTCCTTTGTCAGTCATTTTTACATGTCATTGAGTGGCTAATTCACACTTAAAAATGACTGCTAAGTTGATGTGCATCACAAAAGAGTGAGTGGTTGTAATAAAAGAGTGTGTATAAATGATAAATATACACTTAAAAATGACTGATGAGTGTGTGTTTATGACAAATGAGTGTGCATTAATGATAAATACACACTCAAAAATGACTGATGAGTGTGTGTTTTTGGCGATTTGAAGCATACAAGAGACTCCGAAATCAGAGTGAATAATTGATTATGAATCTTTTGTATGTTATTTTGGAGTCGTGAAAGAGTTAAAAAATACTATAATACGAACCTTATGAAATGAAAACTTAAACGAGCAAATTGCTCATAATTTGTAAACCATTTTTTGAATGCGCAATTCTTTGTGTTTGGCAGAAACCTGATCTATCTTGATATTGTTGTGAGAAGAATGCAGAACTAACTATTTGCAAACGAAGTATCTAATCGTTTATTAAAAATGCCACTGCTTACAATACACTTTTTGGAATTAACAAATTATATTTTGTTAAAGAATTTTTAATAGATAACTTTATACAAATTATTTGAAACTATGAAAAAAATTTCACTGATTTTTATTTATTGTTTGTGTTCTGCTGTAGCTTTTTCTCAAATGACTTTGAGCGATATGAAATATTTTTATTTTCATGGAAACTTTATTTTGTTTAAAAGTATTGCTTTGCCTAATAAAGGAATCATGTGTGTGGGTAGTTTATACGATACCACACAAAACTTTCCTGTAACCCCTGTAAAATATGATCAAGATATATTGATGTTGAAAATGGATTCTTCATTTAATGTGCTGTGGTCAAAACGAATAGGTGGAAGCCTTTCGGAACATGTAGATGATGTAAGCACATGTAAGGATGGGGGTTTTTTAGTTACTGGTGAAACTACTTCAACAGATGGTATTTTCATTAATCATCCTTATTTGAACCCTGCAATACAAAAAAATTTGTATGTAGTTAAAATAGACAGTGTAGGAAATGTTAAATGGGTAAATACTTTTGGTGGAGGATATACACCCAACTACCGAGTGTTTTCAGTTGCCGAAAGTGGAGATGGAGGAGCATTTACAATGGGCATAACTGACTCGGCTGGTATTGGAGATTTTGCCGCTTTGCATTATGGCGACCCTACTTGGTATGATTGGTATTTAGTAAAATTTGATAGCCTTGGCAATAAATTATGGGTAAAAATAAGAGGTGGAACATATAGTGATATGGATTGCAAAATAATATCAGATGAACAAGGAGGTGTTTTTGTGGTGGCTTACACAGGCTCTACCGATTATGATTTAGCAAATAGTTTAATACCCAATTGGATGGGACCGAATGGTTATGTAGGGCATTGGGACAGTGCTGGTAATATTATTTGGGGGCATACGCTAGGCGGTGGTGGTTGGGATGAATTATCAAACATTATTTATGATAAAACCCGGCAACAATTAGTGGCAAGTGGACATAGCAATTCAACAACGATTCATCTACAAGGACATGTTAATACCACAAGCCAATTTGATTATTGGGCAATTTGCTTGGATACAGCAGGTGCTATTGTTTGGAGCAATGCATGGGGTGGGGATAAAGAAGATATTGCATGGACTATTGGTAAAAATGAACTAACAAGCGAATACTTTATTGGAGGTTATACGTATTCCAAAAATGGTGATTTGGATTCGTTACATACAAATTTGAATAACGATATAGATGCTTGGGTTATTGTAGTAGATACACTTGGCAATTTGAAGCGAAAACAACAATTTGGAGGTAATAAAATTGATGCAGTTATCACATTCAATTTTATAAATAATAAAATAATGGTAATGGGTGGAACAAATAGTGATGATGGTGATTTTGTTTCAAACACAAATGGAGGTATCGTGTTTCTTGCCTATATTACAAATTATCCATTGCAACTTAATGAAAACAATATATTAAACTCACTTGAAATATACCCTAATCCTTGTAGTAATTATTTGCATGTAAAAAACAAGACTGCTCTCCATTATCAAATAATAGCTATGAATGGTGCAGTAATGCAACAAGGTAACATAGCACAAAATGGAACCATCAACACACAATCATTACCAATAGGAAATTATATTATAGAATGCACCAACAAAACAATTACATATTATCATAAATTTTTAAAACAATAAAATATGAAAAAGACTTTATTAAAAACCATTTTATTTTTAGTGGCAGTATGTTTAGTGCAGATAGCCAAAGCGCAACCTGATATTAAACATAGCCTTTATATTAAAGAGAAAAAATGTTACCAAAACAAAGAAGGTTACGCTTATTATTATCAACACAGTAAGGGTTCTGTATTTGCTATTACTGGAAAACGTTCTTCTGGAATAACCTTTGATGCTGTATTAGCAAAAATGAATGCCAATTTAGATACCGTATGGTCTAAAACTTTTGGAGGTAGTAATGATGATAATCTGTTGTTTATTTCTGAATTAAAAAATGGAAATTTATTGTTGACAGGCACTAGTAATAGTTATGATGGCGATGTGTGGTATGGGCATAGTTATACAGGAAGAGAAATTTGGGTGATGGAAGTGGATACAAATGGCGTATTTAAAAAAGGAAAAAATTTTGGAGGAAGCAATGGTAGTGAATTGTGGAATGTAAAAGTAAGCACCGATGGAGATATTTATTTAGTGGGCACTACGGCAGCTGATGATTATGATTTTACACACCCAAGTTTTGGTTTTTTAGATACAGATGGCTGGACTGCCAAATTAGATAGCAACTTGACTATTAAATGGATAAAATTTCAATCGGGCAATAGTGGTGATGCAACTACAAGTATTGAAGAAGTAAATAATAATCGATTTATTGTGAGTGTAGGTACAAGCTCTACTAACATTGAAATGTTGGGACCACAAGGAAAAGGCGGCGCCGATTTATTAGCAATATACATAGACAGCAATGGCAATGATGTTTGGAG
>CANGUS010000106.1 GCA_947457085.1 Bacteroidota bacterium | reverse complement strand
TTTTTTAAATATTGTGTTGACAATTAAAGCGCAATTAATAAAAGATACAACATTTGGAATTTCTTATCCATTTCAAGGTACTACTGATTCTTTTTCAACAGATTATTACAACTACTTTGCGAATATTCAATCAGGGAGCATAATAATTGGGGAAAATAAAAATATTTTTTTTAATAACTTTTATTCAGATGGAATTAAGGTAGATAGTATTGGTTTGTCAATAAATACTAATTGGCAAAATATAAATGATAGAAATGCCGATTTGTTGAAATTGAATGACAACCATTTAATTTCATTACAAAATAATTTTTTAAATGTTGGCAATTCTTTTAATTGTTCATTGAACCATTTGAATAATAATGGTGTACTATTAAATAGTTTAATTGTACCCCATGACACAGATATTTGGAGTAGTAGTATTGGTTATGATATGGCACTTTTAAGCGATAGTTCAATTTTGTTAACTGTTTATCAAAGAGGAAATCAAAATTCTATAAATTTTCCACTTACTTGCAATCAACGATTATACAAATTCAAAAAAAATTTTACTATAGATAGTTCATTTGGAATTAATGGGCACATAAAATATTCTTCTAATATTTTGATGGATATTTATAATAATTTGGGAGAATTTGATACAACTGCTTTGCCAATACAAGTTGATTTAAACGACAATATTTATTTAGGTGTAAAAAGTAATTTTAATTCAAATTCTGTAATTCGATACAATAAATATGGTATTTATGATTCTATATTTAATTCTCAATCAAAACTAATAAACACTTCAAACTCTGATGTAACAGCTAAAATAATTATTAATTATGATGGAGATTTATTGTTGATAGGAAATAAAATGTCAATTACAAAATTAAAAAATAATGGGATAATTGATTCAACATTTTTACTACAAAGCAGTATTTTGGGAAATTTAAACAATCCCATAAAATTAATTAATGTAGTTTTACAACCTGATAATAATATAGATATTGTTGGTAGTGATAAATATCAAGGTTACTTTTATAAAAAAGACAAAAATGGAATAGATGTTATAGCGCCCAGTTTTTTTCGTTATTATGAATCACCTAATCATCCTTGTAATTCAAACCCAATTGCTTTTAATCTACAAGAAGATGGAAAAATATTAATAGCAATGACTTATGAAGTTAATCCTTGGACAAATGGTTGGATCGGTCATGGATTATGTAGAATAATTAGATATTTAAATAATCAATGTGGCAATGGTAATATAGTATCTACTAATCCAATTCTTACTTCTTCTAATTCTTTAATTTGTTCAGGAGACAATTCAACAATTAATGTTATAGGAAATTTAAATAGTGCTTCGTATTGGCAATATTATACTGATTTAGATTCTACCAAACATCAAATTTATGGGAATACAATAAATATAAACCCAACAAGCACCACTAAATTTTATATTCAAGGAGTTGGTCCTTGTGTAAACAATGGTCAAATGGATAGTATTACAATCAATGTCATATCATCCACTTCAAGTACACAAAATGTTACAGTTTGTAACTCTTATTTTTTCAATAATCAAACACTTACAAATAGTGGAATTTATTACGATACTTTGCAAAATGCAAATGGTTGTGATAGTTTAATTGAGTTGAATTTGACGATTAATTCTGTTAGTAATAATTACATAATTCAGCACAATGACACTTTAGTTTCATCAATAATAAATGTCAATTATCAATGGATAACTTGCAATCCATTGCAAATAATTGTAAATGCAACCAGCCAAAATTATTTAGTTACATCCAATGGCGATTTTGCTGTAATTGTTTCTCAAAATGGTTGTAATGACACTTCAATTTGTTTTTCATTTTTAAATTTGGGATTTGAAGGGATAGGGAATATTGAAAATACTTTTCAAGTATATCCAAATCCTGTATGTTCAGTTTTGTATATCAAAGATACTGAATGCTGTGAAAAATATTTATATAATTCAGTAGGAATACTTATTTTAACTACAAAAGAAAATGAAATTGATACACGAAACTTGAGTAAAGGAGTTTATTATTTGAGGGTTGGTAATTTGAGCAAAAAAGTAATTGTACAGTAATGTTTATTGCTAATAACATTCCAATTTTCAAGAACCCTCCTTTGAAGGGCAGGGAGGCCTTATCTAGTAGGAAGTGCATTATACAAAGCAGATATATTAAAAGCCATTAATAATCCTTTCAATTTTAACACATTCAATAAAGAAACCTTACTAATAATTTCCTTTAGCGATGGTATCTAATGCATTATAAAAACCTTCACCATATTTTCTGATTAAGGGTTCTTTTAAAAATTCATATACTTTTACTTTTAATTTTTCACCTAGCGAACATGCAGCACTGCAAAGGGATTCACGAGGTTCGTAATTCAGTGCCATGAAGTTTTCATTTTTAGTAACTCGAATAGGGAAGAGGTGGCAAGAAATTGGTTTTTTGAAATCGGTTCGGCCTTCATAATACGCTTTTTCTATCAAGCATTTTACAACCCCTTGTTCATCTTGGTAGCCATAAACACAAATGCCACCATTAATGGCTGGTGTTACATAGCCAAAATATTCTTCCGTTGTGTAAGCACCCACTCGTTTAATTTCGGCTTTGGCTTCATCGCTTAGCTCGTGTTCAATTACTTTATACGCGGCTTTAATTTTTTTCAATTCATCTTTTTCTAAAGGAGCACCTGCATCGCCATCAACACAACAACCACCTTTGCAGCTGCTTAAATCGCATACAAACTCATCTTGTATAATTTCATCGCTGATTAATATATCATCTATTATTATCATATTAATTCCATTTTAGGGTTTGTATTAAATGTTCAATGTCTTTTTGTAAAAACTGATTGACTGGTTTTAAAGAATCCACATTGGGCGTTACATCAAAATATAAAGCCCCTCTTAAAAAATGATGAAATGAGTCGGTTGCATAAAACTGAAATGAGGAAGCAGCATTGCCACCCACATCATAAAATACCCCATGCACATTGTTAGCAGTATGAAACTCAGGTTCATTAATATAATCTGCTTTTTTGGTGTGGTAGTGAGAAAGCTTATAAGAATCTTCTAATAATTTTTCGAGTGTTTGCGTGGATGAAATTTGCTTGTATGAAATATACACTTTCCCACCTAAACTGTCAAAATTCAAGTTTATCCACCAAGGATTTTCTGTTTTTTGATCAAAAAATAAGGTGTCTTTTGAGATGGAGGCATACACCGGGTATTCGAATGCATAGGGGTAGTCTGTTTTCTGAAAAGATTGGTATTTTTTTTCGGGCAAACCTATTTTGTAAAAACCCCTGGGTTTAGGCAAATAGGTATCTTCATAACAAGATGAAAATAACAATATACTTAAGTAGATAATGAATGAAGTGTATGATTTCATATTTTGCAAATGTATTATCTATGAATTACAAAATGTTGTACATTGGGTTTATTATTTTCATCCAATCGATAGGATAAAAAATAATGTCCATTGGGTAAATTAGAAATATTTATTTTTTTAGAAAGCGTTGTATTTTGAACTGTTTTTTCATCGAGCACTGTCATCACATTTCTTCCTGATAAATCATAAATAGCTGCTTTGACTATTTTATTTTGATGTGTTTGAAAGGTCATATTCAACTCATCTTTTGCCGGATTAGGGTAAATAAATACATTTGGTTGAATGTATGTTTGAATAGCAGCAGGATATTTATTCGTATAATATGAATCAAAAACACCACCACCATGCGTGCCAATTACTATGTAGCCATCAGCTTGTCTAATCTTAAGATCGGTTACCACATTAGAACCAATTAAAGTTGGGCTTTCTTGAGTCCAAACAGATGTATTTGTTCCATTATTGATTCCTAAAACAAGGCTATCTGTTGAAAATAATCCAATACTAGTGCCAGCAAAAAATCGTCTTTTGCCATTATCTTGTTTTAAAATCCCAACACATCGAATACTTGGATTCGTGCTGGAGCTATTGGCTGTTTTTTCAAGATTACCACCGACTAAATACCATTTTTGTCCACCATTTTCGGTGTAAAATAAACTAGTAACATTGTAGTTGGAATAGCAAATCAACACTTTATTAGCATCCTCAGGATCTACTGCAATACCGCTAACATTTCCTTTTGAAGGCAATCCTAGTGTGTCGGTTAATATCATTTGAGGATTGGTTGTCAATGCATTGCTTACTTTGTAAATATGTTTACTGCTGGTTCCTACATACATTACATTGGGAGGTGTTTTAGATATTCCAAAGGCAGTTATTTCTGCTGGAATGGTATTACTACTGCCAATATTAGCAGCTTTGATGGTATCTGTAGAAAATGACCAACCAGTCGTTAATTTACTTGTGTCATTCACTACAGGAATGGTAGTTAAATTATTTAATACCGCAATTCGTTTTCCAAAAGCCATGTATAAATAATTATTGTCGTTCGGATTTACGATAAAGGCGTTGATGAAATTATAATTTTCTTTGGTGTATCCTGCAGGATCAATTCTTTTTTTAGCCAACACAATTCCATTGTTGTCTAACGTAACTTTGCGCATGTTCCCCAGTTGAGTACTAATTACATAAAAATCTCTATTAGGGGCAATGTAATTAAATGCACCATCGCCATTTATCGTCATTTGCCAATTGGTTTGTAGATTATTTGAGTTGGTTAAATAATTTCCATTGTCTTGTAAGCCACCTAAAATATATTGATCAAATGATTTTGATTCATCAATGTTTACTGTATAAAATTGTGTAGTAACATAACCTTTACTTTTATCGATCCATTGAACCGATGTTGCATTTACATCATTGGTAAAAAAGACACCCCCATCATTTGCCGTGTACATTTTAGAAGGATCAGAAGGTAAAAAATGAATGTCATGTTGATCTGGATGATGATTGGGGTATACAATGAAATTCCACAATTGAGTGGCAATTCCATAACCACCAATCTGTGTTGTATTGTTGGAAGTTGTAAATCCATCAGTAGATCGATATAAATTTGTCCCACCGATTACAATTGTATTGCTACCGGGTTGCATTCTGATACATAAATCATACCCACCTTGACAGTTGAATTTATCAAATTGATTGGGGCTTGTAACGGGTAAATTGGCCGATAAATTAGTCCAAACGCCACCTGTTCCTGAACCATCGCCACTGATATAATTGTATTTTAATAAGCACACATATTCAGGATCTCCTTCATAATTATAGGATGTTACTCCACCCGAATTGATACTGTCTAACAAGCCTAAAATATAGATTTCATTTTCATCATTGGGATTAATTTCAATAACTAATCGATTATAATTTGATAAAAAAGTCGGGGTTATATTCGTAAAATTTACCCCATCACCGCTTCTAAAAATTCCTTTGGTTGTAGTTCCATCAGCACTTAATGTGGCATATACTTTTCCTGTTTTTGAAACGGCAACATCGGTTGTGTATGAGTCATTCGAAATGCCTAATACATTTGTCCATGTATTGCCTGTATCTCTACTTCTATAAATAGAGCCATAGGTTGCTAAGTAAACACAAGTATTTACAGTGTCTACAGGAGAAGCTGCAACTCGCCAAGACCCCTGAAAATTGGTTGAAAAGGAAGAAGGAACGCCTGCACTGGTTGAGGTAATGGGTTGCCAAGTGTTGCCATTGTCTATTGATTTAAAAGCACCATCCCCTAAATAATAAGCACTGGTAGCACTGGCAGAGTTGCCATACAATTCACCCGAAGTTGCATACCAAATATTTGATTTGCCTATTCGAGGATCTTGTGTAATGCTTACAATACCTTGATTGGCATTGGGGTCACTTACTTTAGTCCAAGTAGCACCGGCATCGTTACTTTGCCAAATACCGCCCGAAACTTGCCCTGCAATGATGTGATTTTCATTGGCAACATCTATGGCAAATGCCCTTGTTCGTCCACCTACATTCCAAGGCCCTCTTGAATTCCAAGTGACTCCTCTTGTTTTTTTGTTTACATTATTTTTATTAGTTTGATAATATTCTTTTAAAAATGACAATTCTTTTAAACGATAACCAACAGGAATTTCTCCTGTTGCGGGGTCTGCAAGTTGTTGACGTTCCCATTCTCTTTTTTTAGCGCTTTCTTCATTAAAATCTTGGTATTGAAAATCGATTGAAGTTCCATTAAGCAGGATAATGCCAGAAACTAGAAGAAAGGAAGTTAGTACAAATAATAATTTTAAACGCATATGAAATTTTGAAACTTAAAATTACTTTAATTATCCCATTTTACTAAATTAGTCATGTACAATTTCTTATAATTGAATTACCTTTTATTGAATATGATATATTCGTTTATTTATTTGAAAATTTACTTGAAATGTAATGATCAATAGTTTAAGTTAAAATAAATAATATAAATCAACATTTTCTGTTTTTGTAAGTACATATTTCCCTCAGATTCAGAT
>CANGUS010000105.1 GCA_947457085.1 Bacteroidota bacterium | reverse complement strand
TTTTGCAGTTATTTTATCTCCCATTCTATTAATCATATCAGGAGTTGGCCCAATAAATTTAATATTATGTTGACCACAAATTTCAGCAAATTTGGCATTTTCGGCTAAAAAGCCATAACCAGGATGAATAGCATCTGCATTTGTAATTTCTGCAGCAGCCATAATATGAGGAATATTTAAATAAGAATCCGAGCTCGAAGGCTTACCAATACAAACAGCTTCATCAGCAAATTTTACATGTAAACTATCTTTATCAGCAGTAGAATATACAGCTACTGTAGGAATACCCATTTCTTTACAAGTTCGGATTATTCGTAAAGCGATTTCGCCTCTGTTTGCTATTAATATTTTTTTAAACATTTTATCTAATTTGATGTTTGGTAAATTTGATAATCAAGCTAATGGAAACTAATTGTTTAGTTTATCATTTAGAAAATTAATCAAATTGATATTTTAATTGATAAAAGATTTGAAAATGAAATTGTTGAAACATCATCAAATCGTCAAACCATACAATTAAGGTTGTACCAAAAATAAAGGTTGGTCATACTCAATAGGAGATGCATCATCAACCAATACTTTTACAATTTTACCACTTATTTCACTTTCAATTTCATTGAACAACTTCATCGCTTCAACTATGCATAAAACCTGTCCTTCTTTAATTTCGTCACCTACATTCACAAACACAGGTTTTCCTGGACCAGATGAACGATAGAAAGTACCTATCATTGGGGATTTAATAGTAATTAAGTTATCTGCTACTACCTCAGCTGTTGGTGCGGTAGGTGCGGGTGCGGGGGCTGCTACAGGAGCGGTTGGGGCAGCTGTTACAGGTGCAGCTGTTACAGGTGCAGCATGTACAACTTGAGGCGCTGCTTGGCTAACAACTACTGAACCGCCTTGACGAATGGTAATTTTAAAATCACCTTTTTCTAATTTTAATTCATTCACATTAGAATGATTCACTGCATTAATTAAGTTATTAATTTCTTCAATGTTAAAAATTGCATTCGGTGCATTTTTAGAAATGGTTGAAACGGCAACCGGCTTTTTAGGTGCAACTGGTTTTTTTGAAGGTGCACTAGAAGTTTTTTTTGTCGGCACAGATTTTGTTGCAACTTTTAAAGACGATTTTATTGGCACTTTTTTAGGGGCCACTTTTTTTGCTTTTGCCATGATTTTATATTTAAATGAATAAATTTAAATGATTAATAATTGATTAATTACGATTTTACTCTTTCTACGTAATCACCTGTTTTAGTACTTATACGAATTGTTTCTCCTTCGTTTACAAACAATGGAACATTTACGGTAGCACCAGTTTCTATAGTAGCTGGTTTTAATGTTTTTGTAGCAGTGTCCCCTTTCATTCCAGGCTCACTGTAAGTAACCAATACTTCAATTTTATCTGGCAATTCCACGCTTATTGGCATGTCTGTTTCACCATTGGTAAACACAGTCACTTCTTGGCCATCTTTTAAAAATTGAGGCGCATTTACTAAATTTTCAGCAACTGTGATTTGCTCAAAGGTTTCATTATCCATAAAACTATATCCCGTTTCATCTTTGTACAGATATTGATATGTTTTCTTCTCAACTCTTACTACGCTGATTGTTTCTCCACTATTCCAAGTGTGTTCAATCGTTCTTGCGTTGTCGACACCTTTTAATTTTGCCCATACTTTTGCTGCGGAACGTGCTGTTTTATTTTGCCCAAATTCTACTACTGAATATAAACTGTTATCTAATTTGATAATTAAGCCTGAACGCATATCTGCTGTTGTTGCCATACTAAATACTTTTTTTATTTGATTTAACTAGCAAATATATATACAATTAGTTAATAATATCTAATAGAAACACATATTAATTGACTTCTTCGTTTTTGTTTTTTCATTCAAAAAAAATCAACCGTAATTATTATCAACTATTTTTATGCCCTTAAATAATAGTTCTATGAAGAATATTAAAACGTGTTATTGGCCTGGAAATGATGAATTAATGGTTCAATATCATGATCATGAGTGGGGAAATCCGGTTCATGATGATGCGAAACATTTTGAATTTATATTATTAGATACCTTTCAAGCAGGGCTGAGTTGGAAAACCATTTTGCACAAAAGAATACATTTTAAGAATGCTTTTGACAATTTTAACTACAAAAAAATAGCTAAGTATGACGAAGCCAAAGTTGAAGAATTAATGCTAAATGCTGGAATTATTCGTAATCGCTTGAAAATAAATGCATCCATATCCAATGCAAAAGCATTTATGTTAATTCAACAACAATTTGGAAGTTTTGATACTTATGTATGGCAATTCGTAAACAATGAAACAATTGTGAATAAATGCAAATCACATCAAGATATTAGAGCTACGTCTTCTGAAAGTGATGCTTTAAGCAAAGATTTATACAAAAGAGGTTTTAAATTTGTAGGATCAACCATCATTTATGCATACATGCAGGCTGCAGGCTTGGTAAACGACCACCTAGTTGATTGTTTTAGATATCCAGATTTGTAAACATTTATCATTAAAATGCTTCAATAAATAAAATGAAGTATTAATTTGCACATCAAAGAATTAAAATTATTTCATCATTTAAAATTAAACAAAGTGAAATTATTAGAAAATAAAGTAGCTATCATAACAGGAGGTAGTAGAGGAATTGGGGAAGCAATCGTGTTAAAATTTGCCGAGCAGGGTTGTCACATTGCATTTACTTATATCAGCGACAGCAGTGCTGAACGTAGTAAATTATTAGTAGAAAAATGTATTTCAATGGGTGTTAAAGCCAATGCTTATAAAAGTAATGCAGGAAGTTTTGCTGACTGTGAAAATTTTGTTTCTGAGGTTGTGAAAGATTTTGGAACTGTTGATATTTGCGTAAATAATGCTGGAATTTCTAAAGATAATTTATTGCTACGCATGACTGAAGAGCAATGGGATGATGTTATGGATATAAATTTAAAATCTGTTTTTAATATGACCAAACAAGTAATGCGTCCTATGATGAAAGCAAAAGCTGGCAGCATTATTAATATGAGTTCGGTGATTGGAGAAATGGGCAACGCTGGGCAAAGTAGTTATGCAGCTAGTAAAGCAGGGGTTATTGGTTTTACAAAATCAGTGGCTAAAGAAATCGGTAGCCGAAACATTCGTTGTAATGCTATTGCACCTGGCTTCGTAGAAACAGATATGACCTCTTACTTACAAAATGGAGAAGGGGCTGATAAATACAAGGCCGGTATTCCTCTAGGCCGTTTTGCAAGTGCTGAAGACATTGCAAATACCGCTTTATTTTTAGCTTCTGATATGGGCAATTATATTACTGGCCAAACGATTAGTGTTTGTGGTGGATTGAACATTTAATTCAAGTTAGCATGAAAGGATTTTTTTTATTACTAACTACGATTTTTTGCAGCTCACTTTCCTTTGCACAAGACACTACTAACAATGATTTTTTTGACCCTTCTCAATTTGAAGATGGCGCAAATGTGACGAAATTTTGTACTCAAAAAGTATTAAATCAAACTCCTACAAAAATGTATGGTATTGGCTATGAGCACAACTTGAGTTTTACTTCGAGTAATTCTTTTGACCCATCTCATACAATAAATTCAATGGGTGGTTTAAGAGTAACTACTAGCTTTTTAGCATATAGTAAAAACAATTTAATTCTGAACTTCGGCTTGAATTATTGGTCATCTAAAATTCAAAGCCAGTACACATCATTGGATAAGTCTATGAGTCAAATATACACTAATAGCATAGGTACTGAATCTTTCAATCTTACTGCATTTAAACCACTCAATGCAAAAAATTTTATTATAGCACAAGCCAACCTTGATGTTTCCACAATTGATAATGATAACAGTTGGGCATTTTCAAAATCTGGATTAACAGTTTATGGGAGCGTAATGTATGGTTGGAAAAAAGGTGATTATCGTATGTTAGCTATAGGTCTTTCTAGAACCTATCGTCTCGGAAGGCCATTAATAGTACCTATCCTTTTATATAATAAAACATTTGATGAACAATGGGGTATGGAATGTTTGTTTCCTGCTAGAGCACATCTAAGATACAATTTCTCAACAAATTCTATGCTCTTAGCTGGATATGAATTGGAAGGCCAGCAATTCGATTTAATACAAAACGATCAATTTCTACAACGCGGTGAAATAAAACCTAGAGTCGTATTTGAGAAAAGATTAAAAGGATTTTTTTGGTTGAGTGCACAAGCTGGTTACAGAATAAATGGCAGATTTAATTTAGTAAACAAGTATGACGGGCAAGAGAAAAATGAAATTTTAAAAAATAATTTTGGCAATGCTCCCTACTTCAATATAGGCATAAACTTTGTTAGCCCTTAGACTACTTTTTAACCATTCTGGTCCAAGTATCCGTTCTGCCAAAAACAGAAACACCTATATACCCCCTTACTTCTAATACATTATTTTTTTTCATTTCTGCCTTACAAGAATATTCTTTCCCAGTTTTAGGGTCATAAATTGTACCATCTTTCCACTGTTTATCTTCTTCATCAAATATAAAACCCCACATATTCACTAACCCTAATGTAGGATTTAACTGTTTTGATTTATCAGGGTTTCGCTTATCTAATTTTGGTTTCCCAGTTTCTGGATCTATCGGTTCTTTTAACCAAATAATTTTTCCTGCATAATGACCAGCCTGAGATTTATATATTTGAATAATTCCTGTGCCTTCACCATTTTTCCAATTACCAATGATATCATCAGCTTTTTGAGCTTTTAAAGTAAAAGAAAGCAAAAGAATAACTACTATGGTGAATATCAATTTCATTTTAGTATATTTTAGAAGTGCAAAATATCAATTAATTATTAAATAATGAATATATAATCCATATCTATTATCCAAAAATCCATAAAATTGAAATAAAAAATAAAATTTCTAAAGACAAGCTACGATTCTCTTTCTATTTTTTCATTGGATTGATATTTTACAAAAACACTTAACCAAATAACTCTGGAATAGCGCATAATAAATGGCTGTAATAAAACCATCAATCCAATGGCTAATCCTAAAAAAATAAAAATAGAATTGTTTTTATAAGAAAATCCGTAAAAAATTGCAAATAAAATAGCTGTTGTAAAAAATAAACCTACACTGATTGCATAACTCACATAGCCAGTTCCGTACCAAAAACCAATTTCAATTTCATATTTTTGACCACAATGAGGACAATGTTCAGGCATATCCATCATTTTACCTAAAGGAAATATACTCTTATTGGTAAACATGCCTCCTTTTCTACAATTCGGACATTTTTGTTTAGCCATACTGACTAATTTATTAGGTGTAGTTTCTGACATTATTTTTTTAATTTACAAAGTTAAAGATTTCATTTTTTTACTTTTGTAACACTGGTTACAATCAATCCAAAGAATCAATCGATCTTTCACCTATTTGTTGTCTCCACATAGCATAATACAAGCCTTTCATTTCTACTAAATCAGCGTGGCTTCCCATTTCTACTACCTTCCCTTTCTCCAATACATAAATTCTGTCGGCATGCATAATGGTTGACAAGCGATGCGCGATTAATATATTGATTTGTTCTTTTTCATCAGAAATAGATTTTACCGTATTGGTAATTGCTTCTTCCGTGATAGAATCTAATGCGGAAGTAGCTTCATCAAATACCAATAATTTAGGATGACGAAGCAATGCACGCGCTATAGAAAGTCGCTGTTTTTCTCCGCCACTAATTTTCATACCACCCTCACCAATTACAGTATCTAATCCATTTTCAGCCCTGCTTAATAATGTGTGCGCTGCTGCTTTTGTTAAAGCTTGTATCATTTCTTCATCTGTTGCATTTGGACTCACAAATAATAAATTTTCTCGAATTGAGCCTGCAAATAATTGAGTGTCTTGTGTAACAAAACCTATTTGATGACGAAATGCCTCAATATCTAATTCTATATAAGGGACTTTATTGTATAAAATAACGCCTTCTGCTGGATGATATAAACCAACTAACAATTTCACCAATGTGGTTTTTCCAGAGCCAGATGGGCCAACAAATGCAATGGTTTCTCCCTTATTTACAGTAAAAGAAATTTGATTTAAGGCATAGTTTTTAGCTGTTGCGTGTTTAAAACTCACTTTATCGAAACTTAATTCTTCTATATGACCAATGGTTTTGGGGAAATCAGGTTTAGGTTCAACAGGCGTATTCATCAATGTTTCAAAATTATTCAATGACGTTTCAGCTTCTCGATAGGCTAAAATAATATTTCCTAACTCTTGTAAGGGCCCGAAAATAAAGAAAGAGAAAAATTGCATGGTCATCATTTGACCCAAGGTTAAATGTTTATGGAAAACTAAATAAGCTAAAATAAATAATATGCTTTGACGCATTAAATTGACAAACGTGCCTTGGACAAAACTTAACGAACGAATACTTTTTACTTTTTTTA
>CANGUS010000104.1 GCA_947457085.1 Bacteroidota bacterium | reverse complement strand
TTATTACTTCCTAATGCCAAATCTTTTGAAGCTGTAAAAAATGAATTGGTCATATCCAATTCAAATTGCATAATTGAATCCATATTTTTTTCATTGAGTATGGAAATGGCACGCTGCTTTAAATTTGTGTAGTAATATTTTTCTGGATTTAATGCGTCATATTGAAGACTGTCTAATACTTGCAAAAATTGTTTGGTAATGCTACTCAACCCTTTTTGATGAATCCAAACTGAATTATAGTTATTAGAAGCATAAAATTGTTGATATGTTTTTACATTCGAATCAGGTTTCCCAAAAAACGACATGGTTGATATCGCAAAACTAGTATCTAATTTTGATTTTAAATGAGTTTGCAAAGCATCAACATCAAATTGATTAGGTGCAAAAATGCTCGTGATTGAATTTTCATTTACATCAGTAGAATTTGAGTTTTTGCACGCCTGTTGCAATATTGCTAACAATAATAGCATGAGCAGTGATTTAATATAACTATGTAAATACATTTAATGACAAACATACTAATTAATTGATAATATGTTAAAGTAGAATCCTAGATTTTTATTACAGACTATTGAACCTAAGCATTATCTTTGAATTTGTTATTAGCTAAAATGAGTAAAATAATCGAAATAGAGGATTCTGAAATATTGAATTTGTTTCAAAATGAGCAAAGTCGAGAAAAAGCCTTTACCCTTTTGGTTAAAAAATACCAAGAGCGACTTTATTGGCATATTAGAAGAATGCTGGTGCACCATGAAGACACGAATGATGTTTTACAAAATATGTTTGTGAAAATTTGGCGCAGTTTAGCAAATTTTCGTCAAGATTCTAGTCTTTATACATGGATGTATCGGATTGCAACGAACGAAACTCTTACTTACTTGGAACAACAAAAAAAACGAAGATCGCTGTCTATTTCTGATGATGGCTCAGAATTAGGCAATGTTTTGAGTAATTCTCTAAAAGCAGAAAAAGGATTTGATCCCAATAATTTAGAATGGAAACTGCAATTAGCAATACAAAGTTTACCCGAAAAACAAAGAGCTGTATTTACTTTACGGTATTATGATGAAATGCCCTACGAAAAAATGGCAGAAGTTTTAGAGACTTCTGAAGGTTCTTTGAAGGCCTCATACCACCATGCTGCAAAAAAAGTTGAAGAATTTATTAGAACCCATTAAACTTTTATATCAAATTATTGTCAAACACGCGAAATGAACGACTCAAAAAACATAGCAAACGAACTAAAAGACATTGGAATTGATATTCCAAATGACTTGAAATCGCCTATGGATGTCCCTTTCAATTACTTTACTAATTTTTCAGAATCCGTTTTAGACTTAATAAAAGTAGAAGACTTTTTGGCAACTTTACCCCCAAGAATGCCATATGAAGTAGAAAATAATTTTTTTCAACTAAATGAAAATGAAATTATATCAATTGTTACAACGGAAGCTAAACTGGAATCTTTCCCCAAAACAATGCCCTTTGCTTTGCCAAAAGACTATTTTGAACGTATTGAAAATGAATTGAAATCGAAAATAGATTTTCAAAAAAAGGAAATAAAACCGCTTCGATATACCTATACTAAAACACAAGTTTTTTCAATAGCAGCCTCAATCATTTTAATTCTAGGAATTGGCTTTCTATTTTTAAAACCAACCAAAACAGTAAATATTGAACAACAGTTAGCGACCATTTCAATAAATGAAATCAATGCTTATATTATGCAACATCAAGCAGAATTCAGCACTGACATTGTTACCGAAACAATTGACGAAACATCAATAGACGTCAATCAATTAGAAAATGAAATTATAGAATCCCAAATAAATAATCTACCAATAGAAGATTTAAAAAATTACTTATAAAATTATGAAACGAATTTTTACAACATTATTATTTTCCTTGTTTTTATTGCCGTCATTTGCACAAAAAGGCGAAAAAATAGAATCCTTAAAAGTGGCTTTTATTTCAGAAAAATTAAATTTAGATGCGGCTACGGCTCAAAAATTTTGGCCGGTTTACAATCAATATGAGGATGAAATGAAAAATTTAATCCAACAACGCCGCCAACAAAATAAAGATGAACGAAGTGTAGACGATATTTTAGATCAAGAGCAACGCGCTTTGGATATTAAGAAGAGGTATGCTAGTTTATTTTCTAAGATGCTTTCGACACAACAAGTAAATCAATTGTTTGTTACAGAAAAAGAATTCAGAAAAATGATCATGAAAAGAGCTGGGCGATAAATTATTTATAAATCTTACTGATGTGGGTTTTCACTTATATCATTCAATTCTGACAAATTATTGAAAAATAAAATTACCCTAAATCTGCACTGGTAAAGCTAAAGGGCAATAAATTTTTTGAAGTTTCTAACAAGATGACTTTCCCATTTTGAGCACCCAATATCAATCGAATGGGGCTTTGGTTTCTATCTTCACATTCGGAAATAAATTGCCTACACATCCCACAGGGAAAGGCTGGCTTATCATTTTCACCTTTAGAAGCTAAATAACTAATTGCAATCGCTTCTATTTCTACTTCAGGAAATTGTGAAATAGCTGATGCCAATGCACTTCGCTCTGCACAAATTCCAACAGGATAAGATGCATTTTCTATATTTACACCGAGGATAATTTTCCCATTTTTTAAAAGTACAGATGCGCCTACTTTAAATTTTGAATAGGGAGCATACGCTCCCTCAGTTATACGTTTTGCTTCTGAAAGCAAATGATAGTCAGAACTAGTGAGTTCTTTATCATTGTTGAGTTCGGTATAGTTAAATTGAAATATTGCCATAATTTGTCTATCAAATATACCCTAATTTAGTTATAAAAATTTAAAATATTGCTCTCACACTAGCCCGTCCTGTATGAATTATAGTTGTAGATGCTGGTTTTCGACCTTCATATTGCAAACTCATTTCAATATTTTTCGAAATTCGTTTTTCAAAACTAATTTGCCAAAGCCAGTTACTTCCTTTTTGCAACCCATCCAACATAATATATCCTATAGTAGAATTACTTGTCGCATTATAGCTAATTGAAGAATAAGTAGTTTTTAAATTCATGTTTCCAGAGCTAATAATATTATATCTTAAATCAATATTGATATTATTAGATGTTGACTTTTCACCTCCATATAGTATGGCATTTTTACGAATGTCATATTTGTAACTAGTTAAAATTCTTAATTGATTTTTGAATAAAAACAAGGTGACATTGGGTTCTATCATTTGATTATCAATAATATAATTTCGTGTTTCTAAAAATTGAGATGCGAATATTTTATTTCCTTTTTTTAGAATGCACCCAAGTGTAAAATATTGTTTTATATTCATTCGTATTCTTAATTGATTTTCAACATTTTTCCTTCCATCTATTCCATAATTAAGCAATGTTTTTCCTGAAATAATAGATTGAATAAATTCTACACCCCAATTATTATTAAAGCGATTGATAAAAAATGAATTTATAACAGACGATGAATTGTTGATGAGCAAACTGTCTGAAAAATTTCTAATAAATGGATTATATTGCTCTAGTCCTTGAGTGCCTATAAATCGATTATTTAATTGGATGCTTGATTGTAGATATATTGCTGATACAATATTTTTTATACGTGATGTATTGGCAACTGAAAATAAGTTTTTGGGGTTGATGGAAAAAGTTTGATTGTATTGAGCATATTTTGCTTTTATATATTGACTAGTTGGTGTAAAAATTCTGATGTATCTTTTTTCATCCGGGAAAACAGCTAGCTCAAATTCGTTTAATTGTTTTAAATTATCACTATTATAGTCTCTCCAAACATATAATCCTTGTCCAACAGGCACTTCAACGTAGGTGTATTCTCTTTTTAATTCTTGCCCAGAACCCAGTTCATATAAAATATTACCTGTTAGTACATTTTTTAGAAACGAAAAATTATATTCCAATCTACCTAACAAACTTTCATCAGGCTTGAGAGTCGTAATGGTTGAATCTGAAATTTGCAAGCTTCGATAAGCTCCTACAAATTTAATGTCATGGTTATTAATAGAGGCAATATTTGCAAGCAAAGAAAATGTTTGCCCTAAAGTACTTTGTTTAAATTGATTCTCTTTTGGAGCCCTGTCATGTCGTAGTGTATACTCAAAAGAGTAATTGTTTTTAGAATCTGCATTACTCTTTATATAAGCAGTCAATGCATCAAATGAAAATGCATTCGGCAACAAACTATCTTTATTAGCAGATCTTAAATCATTGTGTTCTAGAATATATTTGGAACCTAGAATACTATTTTTCAGCGCTTTAAATCTTTTTTCAATTTCAATCACCGGCCTAAAAAAAGCAGCGTTCATTTCAAAAGAAGATTGTGTAATTAAGTTTCCGTTAGCCAAAAAACGCAATCCATTTTTATTGTAAAAATAACTCGCAACATGTTGAAACCCTTTAAACGAATTACCTCTTAAATAGCTTCCAAATTGATAGTCTATTTTTGTAATATCCGTTTTAACCATAGAGAAGGAAATATTACCTAAGTGCTCGTTTTCGGAAAGTGCAGTAGGAGAAACATTCCAATCTCGAGCAAATTCTACATTTCTAAAGCGTTCTAAAGGCTTAAATCGATCTTGCACAAATTCATAATTCAACTTACTGAACAAAGCCCATTTTTTCTTATTCAACTCTCGTTTTTCATCATACACTATTTTAAACGCAGTTCCTAAATGAGTTTCATTATTTATAGTAGAAAACATATTGGGGTCATAGTTACTCAATGCAGATTCTATCATTAAATTTTTATTACTGTCAATTTTTACACTCGCACCTAATGTAAATAGTTGTTGTTGTTTAGGAGTAATTAAGACCAATATTGGCTCATAATCTCCTTGTTTGATATTATTCACAGGTGCAATCCATTCATATACTCTTCCATTTGCGCTATTAATAGATTGACGATAATTTCCATTGCCAGCCCCTACACTCGTAAAACTCAAGCTATATTTAGCACTATCTGGATTGGTAGAAAAAACGTATATATTGTTGTATAAAACGGAAGCAACTAAGGTATCTGTTTTTTTATACAAAATTTTACTATTACTAAACGTGTCCTGCAATCGAGCACTTGGATAATATGCCCGTTGAATACTGTCTCCCAAAAGAGCTAAAAATCTTTTTTGAGAAGAATCTAACGATTGTTGAATTGACTGGTTTTTTGCATCTTGATTTGAATATGCATTGAATCTAACTTGTATTTTTTTATTGATTTGCCATTCATCATTTACATAAAACAATGAATTTAAATAGTTTTTATCAGAAAATTCAAACTCAACAATGATTCTTAAATCTTTCGTAATGATACGTTTTGGCATGAACGTAATTTCAGCAGAATTATAGTCAATAACATAGTCCATTTCTTCTCCTCTTGTTAATTGTACTCCATCTATATAAACTCTTTCTGTACCAGCTAAAACTACAAAATATTGCTCACCATTGGGACCAGTTAATTTGTAAGGACCTTGATTTCCCTCTAATGAAACCAATATATTTCTTACGAATTTTCCTTTTGCTAATGATGCTCCAATGGCAATTTTATTTTCACCAAACTTGCCAGTTTTATACGCATTAGAAACATATCCACCTTGAACCCGTTTATAGAAATTCATAAAATAACCAGATGGCCTTTTAATGTCAAAATCTCCTGCAATTAACTGCGCCTTTTTTTTTGAAAGTTGAAGAAAAATCCTATCAAACTCCTGGATTTGTTGTGTATTCCCTTCTGGTTGAAAAGGAATGGTATTATCTGTAATCGCACCAGTTAATTTTATACTATCCCCTAAATCCCCTTCTAATTGCAAATTAAATTGTGAATTTAAAACTACATCTTGGCTATTACCAAGTGACAAGGCTCTACCAAAACTGCCTGCATAATCTACATTGCCAAAATCTACAAAAGGCAGATTTTTATTAGCTTCATTTTCATCATAATAATAAGGATTTATAAAAAAATTAGTTTCTAAACGGCGAATGTCTTTATGAAAATATTTTTTTGAAAAAGTAATTGGCAATACTCGATAAATGATCTCCACACTATCTAGATTGGGCTTTGTTTTCCAAACTAATTGACTCTTTATATAATCAATGAAATAATTTGTTGTGTCAACATTTTTTACAAAAACTGTCTGTGCTACTAAACTCAATGAGTCTATTTTTATCGCATCGCTTACAATCGCTATTTTCTTATATTTTACATTGCTTAATTGAATACCTTGTGCCGTTGCTTTCAAAAAAAAAGCAACCCCAAAAATTGACAGTAAAATAAATTTTATATTCAAAGATAAGTGTCGTGCGTAATAACGTATAAAATTAAGAAATTGTATAGACAATGATAAACTAAAATAAAAAAGCCGTTCAAAAGAACAGCTTTAATTAATTTGACAAGAAAATTCTTATGGTTTTTTTGCCGTTATTTTAAATTTAATATTGGTGATAAAGGTTGTATTTGCTAACATACCTTGATTAATTTTAGAATTAAATTTT
>CANGUS010000103.1 GCA_947457085.1 Bacteroidota bacterium | reverse complement strand
TTTCTGCTTTCGTTAATTTATTATACGGTTGATGAGGGGGAAAATTATTTTTGGTGCTGCGCAAAAATTCATGTTGCCATTCTTTCATTTTATCGCCGCTCCAACAAGCCACCGCGCCTTCAAAAACAGATAAGTTTTTATTAGGAATAACTAAGTTTGAATCAATGCCCAATACTTGTCCATATCCTTCACAAACCTCACACGCTCCATATGGATTATTACTCGAGAAAAAGTTGGGCGTAGGTTCTTCAAAGCGCATGCCATCCAATTCAAACCGATTGCAAAAATGAACCAATTCTTTTCCTTCTATCCATAAATACACATCTCCATTGGTTTCATCAAAGGCAGTTTGAATACTGTCTGCTATTCGATGTAATTCATCTGGCTCAAATTTTTTCGCCACCAATCGATCAATCAAAATATAGGTATGCTTAAAATCAATTTCTATATTTTCTTCTGCCAGCACATCTTCAATTTGAAGATATTCATTTGTTTCAATATTATATAAACGAGTTAATCCCTTTTGTAAAATATCATTTAAATAATACGCAATATTTTTTTCTGCTGAAATTAAAATCGGTACGATCATCAATAATTTAGTACCGTCTTTTTGCGACTGAATAAACGCAGTCACATCACTAATTTCTTGTTTAATTACTTCGTTGCCTGAGATAGGAGAGTAGGTTCTTCCAGCTTTTGCAAATAACAAACGCAAGTAATCAATAATTTCCGTCATGCTACCCACGGTAGATCGAGGTGTGCGTGCAGTCACTTTTTGTTCTATCGCAATGGCAGGACACAATCCATCAATTTTGTCAACATCCGGCTTTTGCATGCTCTTCATAAACTGTCGAGCATACGAACTCAAACTCTCAATATACCTGCGTTGCCCTTCTGCAAACAAGGTATCAATCGTCAACGACGACTTGCCAGAGCCACTCACACCCGTTACCACCACCAATTGATTGACCGGAATTTCCACATCAACGTTCTTCAAATTATGAACCCTTGCACCGAAAATTTTGATATTGTTATTGTTTGCTGACATACCAACGCAAGGTAATAAACATTCCTTTTTCCTCCTCTTTATTTTTATTGATAGGGCTTTTATTTTTTTTGATTTTTTGAGTTCCAGGTCTTTTACTTTGTGCATCTTTTGTGGCGCCTATTCCGTTATTCGGAAATGGTACCAGGCAAGTAATGAACTTTGTTCGACCTAGCACTACGAAGGCACAGCCTTCGTAGTGCTTGTTAATAATCATAAAAATTTACTATTCCCTTCCAACCAATAAACCATAACTTGCGTCTTGTAAAAAAATAAAAATTATGCGCATTGTATCACTAATCATTTTTTGCTTTCTAGCCATTACTTCATTCGCACAAGATTCCTTAGTTTCTAAAAAATTCAGCTTTGGAGGTTACACCAAAGAGTTCGGCATTGGGGGCACTCAACTGAGTGATAACAGAGCCATGATTTTTAATATCACCTCCAATTGTGTTACTGGTACTTGTCAGCATGGGCTAGGCATGGCCCTTATTTCAGACAATGGGCAAATAATAAAATCAGCCGCATTCGGGCATACCATCAATGATTTCGATGTGGTAGAGGCCTATAAAAGTGCTGATGGAAATTGCATGGCTTTAGGCAACTCAACTAATAATATCGTCATCCTGCAAAAAATGGATACCAACTTAAATATCCTATGGAATAAAACCATTCCTTTAGATACAGGCATTGCACAGTCAGGCCTTTATTTATATGCGGCTGCAGAAATAGACAATCACAACCAAGTACTTTATGGAAATCAATGGTTTACCATCAGCAAAACAGGTACTACCATTCGCAGCAAACGATATTTAAATGGTTTCGCTGCTTCCAACAGATTCGATTTAAGTGCCATCCAAAAATTAAACAATAATCGCTATGCCATCGGAGGGCATATTTGCGATGTCAGTGGCTTCGATTCAGATCCTATGATTATGATCGTAGATTCTTTAGGGAATAAATTAAAATCTAAAAAATTCATTATTCCCAACTCTCCCTTTACCGATCAAATCACAGCAATCTTTATCAAAAGCAACAATGAAATGCTTGCCTTTGGAAATAAATACAATGATATTTTCATGATGTCTATAGACAGTAATTTAAATTTAAACTGGACCAAAACATATACCTCCACCAACTTCAGCGCCTACACGCATCATGTTACAAAAGTCAATTCAAATTGTTTTGTAATTGTAGGAAGTGGCGTTGTATTTGCATTAGATGCACAAGGAACAACCTTGTGGGCAAAAACAATCGACTTCGGTCAACAACCGAAAGTGTATGCAACCGACACTTGTCATTTTGTAACTTACTCTACCAAATCAATCAATAATTGGGGCAGTGGATATTGGAATAAAATGGATGCCCAAGGAGTAGGTGCTGCCAACATCTCAGCCAATATTACATTAAGTGCAACAAGTGTAAATCTCACATCAGCCACACCCAATATAGTAGACAAAGGAACTTCTGTGATGCCAACTTCATCGGTGCCATTTACCGTTGTCAATACCGTGCAAGCAACCGACTCAGCGATAATAAAAATGCCTAGTGCCAGCAATTGCGGCTCTAAACCCAATGCAATTGTTGAAGCAAATGCTTCACAAAATTTATTCTCAGTTTATCCAAATCCTACTGCTCAATGGATACAATTTGACGCCAACAACACGATTCATTCGAATATTGAAATTGAAATAACAGACATTTGTGGTAAAAAAATAAACAGCTATCACTATACCAATTCAACATTGAAAATTGACGTATCCATGTTGCCCAACGGAATTTATTTGTATCAAATAAAAACGAATAAACAAGCCATTCAAAACGGGAAGTTTTTAAAACAATAAAACCATACTCTATTTTTTGAGATCGAGGTCTCTGCTCTACAAGGCAGAGCCTTCGTATGTTTTATATTCTTGAAATCTTTTATTAAACAGCTTGAAGTTTACATTCATTTTTTGTTTTCAAATAAACTAATATGTGCTATGAAGTCTTTCCCTTGCAAAGTCTACATAACACTCCATCCATTTCACTTGCTTACTTATACTTTCTTCTTGCTAAGCAGTGCTTGTATACCGAGCTTGTTTATTTCATCTTTTTTCAATTTCATTTCCATTATTTTCAATTTCATTTCCACTTCTTTAAAAAGTGTGTAGCATGAATTCAAAAGATTTATAATTTCTTTAATCTGAATTTCTATATTTTAATTCTTCTTTTCTATATCTCTCAGTAGTATTCCATTATCTTACTAAAATGGGTTAACTTATTTATTTTGAATCGGATGAAAACTATTCGTAAATTTACAATACCTATAATCAAACACGATCAATATGCTAGCCTACAACCTCACACCCATTTTTAAAGTCCGCGGCATCGAAAACCCACACAGCTTTTTAGTAAAAAATGGCTTTAGTTCGCATACAGCGCACAACATCGCCACTCATCAAACCCGCATCTTCCGATTAGATCACGTCGAACGGCTTTGTAAAATCCTTATTTGCGAACCCAATGATCTGCTCATGTGGATTCCTGATAAAAACGAACCCATCGCTGAAAATCATCCCTTGCAAAAACTCACAATAAAACAATCTGACCTCTCTATTCATGAGGAACTCAATATGATTTCTTACAAAGAATTAAAAGAGATTTCGCAAAAAATTATTTCTGCAAAAGATAAATAATTACCCATTATTGATCAATGCCGATAAATCATTTGCCGATAATTTCACAAATAACTTTTTCCCAATAGGAGAAAGCTGAGGTTGCTCGCACAACAACAATTGATCAAACAATTCTTGCATATCTGCTACCGAAAGTTTTTTACCATATGCAATTGCTTGTTGCTTGGCTAATGTGCGCCACAATTTCTCTCGCTGATCTAGCGAAATTTCTGATGAGGAATGTTTGTAATCTTCGATTATTTTTTCAATCGTAGCTACTTCATTGCCTTGCTTTAAATCGGCAGGAATTCCTTGAATCGCAAAAGTGTTATTTCCCATCCAAGTAATATCAAAACCCAATTCAAATAAATCTGCCAACATATCATTTAATAAAACAGTATCCGAAGGGGAGGTTTCAAATGGTTGTGGATGCAAGCATTGTTGAATAGGGATGTTTTGTATATCTGTCTTCTGAAATTTTTCAAACAATATTCTTTGATGTGCCAAATGTTGATCAATCAATAAACAACCTGTTTTTGTAGTTGCAAGAATGTAAGCATTGTTTAACTGTATAAAAGCGGTTTTAAATTCTTCCGTTAATGGTAATTCGCTTTCTACTTGCCCTTCAGAATTATTATTTGTTTGTTCATTATGGTAAGGATGTTGAAATTCTTGTTGCACTTTGTACAACTCTTTCCAATTTCGAGTATCCTCTTTTTTTTCTAAAAAATGTGCTTTGCCTTTCTCTCTAAATGATTGAAATAAATAATCATTCTTGGTTTCTTCTTGTTTCGCTTTCGCAAAAGGTTGGGTCACACTCGGCAACATTTCTATGCTGGTGTCCAAACTAAAATCCAACGAAGGCGCTATGCTGTATTTACTCAATGCATGTCGAACCGCTGCATTTACAATCGAGTAAATCACTTTATCTTCTTCAAACTTAATTTCTTGTTTGGTAGGATGCACATTGATATCCACTCGCTTGGGATCAATATCAATGAATAAAACAAACAACGGAAATTCATCTTTCGCAATTAAATCACGATAGGCTTGTGCCACGGCATGATTCAAATACGCACTTTTAATAAATCGATTGTTGACAAAAAAGAATTGATTCCCCCTCGTTTTATTGGCCATTTCTGGCGATGCAATGAAACCATTGATGGTTACGAAATCGGTATCTTCTTCCACAGGGACCAGTTTATTATTTAAATTATTCCCCAATAATCCCAGAATGCGCAGTTTTAATTTGCCTGCTTCTAGGTTAAAAATGTCTGTATTGTTATTGGTAAAACGAAAAGCAATTTCAGGAAATGCCATCGCCACTCTGATAAATTCATCAATCACATGACGCGTTTCGGTAGTAGTCGTTTTTAAAAAATTACGACGTGCCGGTACATTGAAAAATAAATTTTTAACTGCAAGACTAGTTCCTACATTGGCCTGACAAGGTTCTTGACTCGTTACAGTGCTGTTTTCAATGAATATACAAGTGCCTACTTCATCTGCTTGCGTTCGCGTTTTTAATTCAACTTTTGCAACCGCTGCGATAGATGCCAAGGCCTCTCCTCTAAAACCCATCGTTCTGATTGAAAATAAATCGTCAATCGATTTAATTTTTGAAGTGGCATGTCGTTCAAAACACAATCGAGCATCCGTCGGGCTCATGCCTTTTCCATTGTCATTCACTTGAATGAGTTCTTTACCCGCATCTTTAATAATTAAATGGATAGCGGTTGCACCTGCATCAATGGCATTTTCGAGCATTTCCTTTACAGCACTTGCAGGACGCTGAATAACTTCCCCCGCTGCAATTTGATTGGCAATATTATCGGACAATAACTGAATGATATCAGGCATGTCGCGAAGATATGTTTAATTGCAGAATAGACAAATTCTTTACAAATAGAAATTGATTTCTACAGAATATTGGGGCTTATGTTTGTAAAAATATAAACCCACTTTCCGACATGATATTTTTTGTTATATTTGATAAAATAAGATAAAAAAATGAGGGCTTATTTATTGATTTTATTGTTTTTCGTCAGTTGCCAAAAAAGCATTGATCCTCAATTTGAAGAAAGCAATTTCCCTGTTGAGGTAGAAAAAATTATCATCAATAAATGCGCAACCACTGGTTGTCACAACGACAAAAGTTTTCAAAATGCTGCCAATTTAAATTTACGTACATGGTATAAAATGTTACAAGGTGGCGTTGGCGGATCGGTTGTCATTCCTTATTTCGTAGATCAAAGCTCATTGTTTCAATTTGTAAATACCTATTCCAATGTAGGATTGATTGCCACTCCAACCATGCCCCTAAATGCCCCAATTTTATCAAAGGAAGAAGTTTTAATTATTAAAAATTGGATAGAAAATGGTTGTAGAAATAAATCAAATGAATTGCCCTTTCAACAAAATTACGCGAACCGAAAGAAAGGATATATTTGTAATCAAGGTTGCGACTTGGTAAGTGTTATTGATGTTGAAACCAATTTAGTTATCCGATATGTAAAAGTAGGTCATGATCCCAATGCAATCGAACTCCCTCATGCAATTAAAACCTCTAAAGATGGGAAATATTGGTACGTGTGTTTTAATGCGGGCAGTTATTTTCAAAAATATGATGCACAAACCGACTCACTGATTTCTGAAACGTTTATCGGTACAGGAAATTGGAATGTAATTGGAATGTCACCCGATGACAATACCGCGTATATTTCTGATTTAGCTTCTAATGGGAAACTAGCGGTTGTCAATTTACAAACCATGCAAATTCAAACTACGATCGGCGGCTCAGGGTTATTAACTTCTCCTCATGGCATCGCCCTAAC
>CANGUS010000102.1 GCA_947457085.1 Bacteroidota bacterium | reverse complement strand
GCCTATGTGTATGCCCAAAATAGCTCAAAAGGAGAATTTTACAAAGGATTGATTGTGACTATTGAAAATCCTGAAATTAATTTTGTAACTAAAGAGGAAATAATTAATATCATTGAAGATTTGGGAATTTATCCAGAACAAACATTGATTAATACGGTGAACTGTAAAGAGATAGAAAAAAACATCGAAAATAATCAATGGGTAAAGTCTGCTGAATTATTTGTTTCATCTAATAATTTTATAAATGTAAAAGTGCAGCAAAAAAAACCAGTAGTTCGCATTCAACAAAAAGATAGTACCGATTACGCTTATTATTTAGATGAATTTGCTAATCCAATTCCTTTAAGCAAACAATATACTCCAAGAGTTTCGGTGGTTACTACAGAACGATTGGCATTTACCAAAACGGATTTAAGAATGAAATCGGCGATGGTTCAATTGGCTCAATTTATTGACAAAGATACCTTTTGGAGTGTAGCCATTGCGCAAATCGATATCAATGCAAAAAATCAAATAGTATTAGTTCCAATGATAGGTGCACAAACAATTATTTTAGGCAGTACAGATGATTAGGAAAATAAAATGGCTCGATTATTTACCTTTTATCAACAAGGTGTTAATACTATAAAATGGAGCTTGTATGACGAAATAGATTTACGATTTAAAGGACAAATTGTTTGTAGAAACACTCGAGGAGAAATTTTAGCAGAAGATCCGTATGCTAAAGAAATTCCTAAAACAAAACAAGATGCACAAAAAGAAGTTTCAACTTTAAAGCAAGATGCTACAAAAAAAGAATTGCCAAAAGAAAAAATAGGGAGTAAAAAAACGGCCACTAAAAAAGTGCCTATAGTAACGGAAATAAAGATGGTTACACTAGATTCAAAAAATAAGCCGATCCCTTCTAAACAAATTAATCTTAAACAAATAAAATAAAAACTTTAAAATAGATATTATGCAAAAAGAAAATCCTGTAATCGTTGGTCTTGACATTGGAACCACAAAAATTGCTTGCATCGCTGGTCGCAAAAATCAATTCGGAAAACTTGAAATATTAGGTTTCGGAAAATCAGACAGCAGTGGTGTTACACATGGCATGGTTTTAAATATAGAAGATTGTATTAAGTCTATACACGTTGCATTGAATATGTGCATGGCTAGTAATCCTAATTTAACTATTAAAGAAGTGTATGTAGGTATTGCAGGTCATCATATCAAAAGTATTCAAACGCATGGGGATAGAGTGTTGGCTAATATTGAAGAAGAAATTCGTAAAGAAGATATTGATAGTTTATTAAAAGATCAATACAAAACTTTCCTTCCTTCTGGTGATCAAATCATTGACATTATTCCTCAAGATTTCACAGTTGATTCATTGTCTGGTTTTTCAATGCAAGAAGTGATTGGTATGACAGGTATAAAAATCGGTGCCAATTTTCATATTGTTACAGGAGATAAAACGGCTATCAGAAATATACATCGTTGTGTAACTCGTGCCGATTTAAATACGAAAGATTTGGTATTACAACCTTTGGCCTCAGCTGCTGCAGTGATGTGTCCTGAAGATTTTGAATCAGGCGTAGCCATCGTTGATATTGGTGGAGGAACAACCGATTTAGCTGTGTTTCATGAAGGTATGTTGAAGCATACAGCCGTTATTCCTATAGCTGGCGTAAATATTACAAATGATATTCGTCAAGGATTGGGTGTTTTACGTTCTCAGGCAGAACAAATGAAAACACAATTTGGTATGGCATTGGCAGATGAAGCAAAATCAAATGCATTTATTACTATTCCTGGTTTGAAAGGACAACAACCGAAAGAGCTTTCTGCTAAAAATTTGGCACACATTATTCAATGTCGTATGGAAGAAATTTTAGAATATGTAACTTATCACTTGAAACAATTAAACTTAATTGATAAATTACATGGAGGAATTATTCTTACCGGTGGAGGAAGTCAGTTAAAACATTTAATACAATTAACAGAATATAAAACAGGTTTATCTGCTCGTATTGGTTTCCCGAATGAACATTTAGCTGCTGGTCATCACAAAGAATTAATGATGCCAATGTATGCCACTTGTATTGGATTGATTTTAAGAGGATATGATGATTTTGAAAGCAATCGTTTGCGTTTTATTTCTTCAAATTCAGAGGAGTCTTTAAACTCAGAGAACGCAGAAGCAGATGTAGAAGGTCGTTTTGTAGAAATGGCAAAAACATTTGAACCAACTCCACAAGATTTTTTACGTGAAGCTTTTGGAGAAAGTATGCACATCCCAGAGGCACAACATTATGCAGTTGCTTCTAATGAAACGCTTTCGAATGAGATGATGTCATCTAATTTTCCTCAAACGGATATATTTGATACAATAGCAAGTCAAACTCAATATGAAGAAGAATCTCAAGAAGAAAAAACAAAAGAGCGTACACAGCTCATTGGAAATATTTTCGGATCAGTAAAAAACAAAGTGATTTATTGGTTTGAGAATATTGATGATCAAAAACTAGATTAATTTAAAAAATACTACCATAAAATAAAAATAAACCCAATAAATTAAAAATTTTCAAAACCCATAAAATTCAAAAAAATGATTCAATTTGAGCTTCCAAAAAACGAAAATTCTAACATCATCAAAGTGATTGGTGTTGGAGGTGGTGGCGGAAACGCAGTAAACTACATGTATAATTTAGGCATTGATGGTGTCGATTTTATAGTCTGTAATACCGACCAAAAAGCATTAAATAATAGTTCAGTACCAACAAAAATTCAATTAGGGCCATCTCTTACGCAAGGTTTAGGTGCTGGTGCTAATCCTGAAATTGGTCAAAAAGCGGGTGTTGAAAGCATCGATGAAATTGAAAATTTATTAGCTAATAATACTAAAATGGTTTTTGTAACTGCAGGTATGGGTGGTGGAACCGGTACTGGGGCAGCACCCATTGTAGCTAAAGCGGCAAAAGACTTAGGGATTTTAACAGTGGGTATTGTTACTACGCCATTTACTTATGAAGGGAAAAGACGTCAACGTCAAGCGGAAGAAGGGATTAATCAATTAAGAAGTCAAGTAGATACCATATTGGTAATTTCAAACGATAAATTACGTCAAAATTTTGGTAACATTCCTGCATCTCAAGCATTTGTAAAAGCAGATGATATATTAGCAACTGCGACTAAATGTATTACCGATGTAATTAATTCTCAAGGGCATATTGTAGTTGACTTTGCCGATGTTAGTACGGTTATGAGAAATGGAGGTTCTGCTATTTTAGGAAGTGCGGTTGCTGCTGGTGAAAATCGGGCTTATGAGGCGGTAGAAAATGCTATTAACTCTCCATTGTTAAATGATTATAATATCGCAGGAGCTAAATGGGTTTTATTAAATATCAATTCAGCACATGGAATTCATGAACATACATTAGATGAAGTAGAAATGATACAGGCTTATGTGCAAGATCAAGCTGGTGAAGAATGTGATGTAATTTTCGGTACCGGATTTGATGATAATTTAGGTGAGAATATCAGTGTGACCATTATTGCAACTGGTTTTCAACATAACAACACAGAAAAAGCATATTCTGCAGAAGTGAAAAAACCATTCTCAGAAAGAAATAAAGAAATTTATGTATTGGGTGAGGTTACTGAAGGTCCTTTAAGTGAAATGCCTAATAATGAAGAACCAACTGCTGGTATAGAAGAAACGCCTACAGCAATTGTAGATGCAATGGCTCCAACAATGCATATTATTGAAGAACCAGCAATACCAAACGTACTTTCAATTGGTATGGGGTTTGCAAAAACAATGATGCGTCCAACTTCTCATACAACAACTCAATTCGATGTAGTAGAAGAACCTAAAGTGGTATTTGAATTGACACCTTCTGTAGAAGAAGCCTTGTCAATTGTGGAAGAACCAATGGTAGAATTTAGTGCGCCTTCAATCCAAGAAGAAATCATTGAAGAACCAATTTTGCGTTATGAAGAAATTACTACATCGCCTATTCAAATGGATGTCCACAATGAATTAGAAAAAATGTTTTCGACAACATTGCCAGAAATGAGCTTTGAAGAAAAAATAGAAAATCCTGTTCAAGATGAATATGTAACGGTTAAAGGAATTACGTTAAATCGCAGGAAAGGCAGTCGATTATTGAGCGATAGCGAGCTTGAAGCAGAAGCTAATTTTGAGTTGCAAAAGCGCGCATTTGACGATCGAGCATCAAAACTTCGCTCAATGAGTTTTAATGTAAATAAAGCCGATATTGATAATGATGAAAACAACATTCCAGCTTACATGAGAAGTGGCTTGCAGTTAGAAAATCATCCAGCGTCTAATGAAGAAGTTTACTCAAACATCAATGTTTTAGATGGCAATCAAAAGAATTCTCCAATCAGCAATAGAAACAGTTTTCTTAATGGAAAATTGCCTGATTAATATTTTTAGTTTTGTTTTTTAAATTTAAGGGGACAGCGAAAGTTGTCCTTTTTTTATCGTATGAATAATCAACAGCAATAAGGTAAAGTTATTTTTATACATGACGAAAGTGGCTTCTATTCTCTGCAACGTTGGCATTTAATAAAATATATTCCTTTTGATTATATGAAATAAATGATTTTGTTAGCATATTTTTCAGTAGTTGACTACTTTTGAGGTTAAATTATTTCTTTGGTAATGATTTGTATAAATAATACTTTTGAAGGGTTGTTTATGGATATAATAAAGCCAATTGAGCTGAATGATTTTAGAAACATGCACAAAGAAAAATAAATTAAATAAAATGAATGTACAGATAGAAAAAATTAGAAATACGATTGAGCCGTTAAGACAGCAAATTATTAATCACAAAGTATATTCAGTCATCAGTGATATTGAAGACTTGAAAATTTTTATGCAATATCATGTATATGCAGTATGGGATTTTATGTCTTTGTTAAAAACTTTACAAAATAATTTAACATGCACTTCAGTTCCATGGTTTCCAAAAGGAACAGCCGAAACAAGGTATTTAATCAATGAAATTGTAATTGGAGAAGAATCAGATGTTGATCTGCATGGAGAAAGAAAAAGCCATTTTGAATTATACTTGGATGCGATGAAACAATCAGGCGCAGGAACTAGCCAAATAGAATCTTTTTTGACAAATTTAAAAAACACCAATGATTTAAAGGCGGCTTATATCGCCTCAAATTCACCTATTGAAGCATGTGATTTCGTAGATTTTACCTTCAAGATAATTAATAGTAAAAAAGATTATTTGCAATCTGCAATATTTACTTTTGGTAGAGAAGATTTAATTCCTGATATGTTTATTTCAATTGTCAATGATGCAAATAAAAATTTCCCTGATAGCATCTCCTATTTTAAATACTATCTTGAAAGACATATTGAGGTTGATGGAGGAGAACACAGTCAATTAGCATTGCAAATGACTTCAAATCTTTGTGGTTCAAATGAGCAATATTGGATGGAGGCCGAACAAGCTGTTATTGAATCATTGCAAAAACGAATTCAACTATGGGATGCTGTATATCATAGTATCATTCAAAGAAGAGAGCACGTCTAATCCTAATTTATTTTTTTATAGATTGATAACCTGTTGAATCATTATAATTTTACATAGTAAAATCTCATTCTACTTACATTTTATTATAAGAGTTTAGTGCTTGTAACTAAAAGAAGGTAAATGAAATGGCTGGCTTTAAAAATACATTAAACATTGCTGTTTTATATGAGTCAATATGTAATATAATACATAAGGAACAGTTGACGACTATCATTTTTTTTCTTATCATTACAAAATATATAAAACAGAGTTTATGAAACAATATATACAAATAGGATTGCTGTTTGCAATAGGCTTAATGTGTGGGTGCAATGAAGCAAAAATGGCTATAAAGCAAGGGGATTATAATAGAGCAACACAACTCAGTACTTACAGAGTACAACAAAATAAAAAGAAATACAAACAGATTGATTTGTTAGAAAAGTCATTTGCGATAGCTAATAAAAAAGATTTGGAAGATATTGCGTTTATAAGAAATCAAAATATTCCAGCCAATGTTGAAAAAATATTCAATCTGTATCAAGTAATTAGAAGTAGACAAGAAGCTATCAAGCCATTGCTCCCAATTTATAATAAAATTCAACATCGCAATGCTATTTTTAATTTTGTAGATGTAGACAAAGAATTGATTAGTAGTAAGGAGGCAACAATGGATTATCTCTATAAGAAAGGCACATTGCTGTTAAATAAATATAATCGTTTTGATGCGAGAGAAGCATACGCAATTTTTAATAAAGTAATTGCCCTAAATCCTGATTATAAAGACGTTCAAAACTTGAAAGAACAAGCATACAAAGACGGTCAAAATTATGTGTTTGTAAAAATGGTGAATGAGGCTAGGGTAATGTTGCCAGAAGATTTTGAAAACAAGGTATTGAGTATTACTACCGGTGATTTGCAAAATGATTGGACGACCTATGATACTCGAAGAAGAGAGCATATTTCATACACACACAGTATTATCATTCGATTACAAAATATTGAGGTGAGTCCAGAAAGACAATTTCAACGAGAATATATTGAGGAGAAAGATGTTGAAGAAAAGGTTTTATCAAAAGATGCCAGTGATAAGGTAGTGAAAGATTCATTAGG
>CANGUS010000101.1 GCA_947457085.1 Bacteroidota bacterium | reverse complement strand
GGGGAATCTTTCTTCTAGTCCATTTGCCATTGCTAATTTATCACCCACTAATAATAAGCCTGGTAAAAATGTTTTGATTTCAAAATATAAGCTGTTTTGAATATGTTCTTCTGGCGTAGCATATTTTAATTGATTATTAAACGTAAAAACTCTTTCGAATATTTTTTTAGGTTCTTCTATGTCAATTTTATTGAAAATATTAGGTTGAAATAATTCTTTTTTTTCTTCATCATTTACTAAACGTTGCCAAAATCCATAATAATTTGTAAAAAAATCTTTTTGATCTAAGGATTGAAAAACACGATAATATCTCCATGGATATCCTCCATATAATTCATCACCACCAGTGCCTTGCAAACATACTTTTACAAATTTTGAAGCCAATCTACTTATGTAATAATTAGGGTAGCTCATCCCAACTCTCAAATCTTCTAAATGCCAAATGACTCTTGGTAAACTCCATTTGATATCACCAGCATTAATTACTTGTTCATAATGCTCAGATTTGATATAATTAGCAGTTAATTCTGCATCAATTCTTTCATCATATCCAGATTCTACTCCATGAACTTCACTCATTTCGAAGCCTGCAGTAAATGTGTACATTCTTTCTACTTGTTTACTTGCTAATACACTTAATGAGCCGCTATCCATACCACCACTTAAGTAGCTTCCAACAGGTACATCTGCTATCATTTGCTTAGAAACAGCTTTGGAAAGAAGTCTTTCTGTTTCTGTTTTTGCAAATTCCAATGTCATCGAATTGTCGGGTTGTGTAAAATTATAGTCCCACCAACAATTATGTGTGATTTCCTTGGTGTCTAAATTAATTTTTACGGTGTTAGCAGGTGGTAACATTTCAACGTTTTTAAACAATGTATCAAAGCTAAAAACATTTTGAAACGTGAAATACTCATTGAGTGCACTTAAATTTACTTCAACCTTAAATAAAGGATGTTTTAAAAAGGCTTTGATTTCGGATGCAAAAAGTACAACTTCATTGTGTAAATAAATATACAATGGTTTAACTCCAAATCGATCTCGATTAAGCCACAGTTCTTTTGTAGTTTTATTCCATGCAGCAATGGCAAACATACCATTCAGCTTTTTTATGAAATCAATGCCATAGGCTGCAAGTCCTTCACAAATCACTTCGGTATCACCTGTACTATGAAAAATATGTCCTTTTGATTGCAGGTCTAATTTTAATTCTAAATAATTATAGATGCAACCATTAAATACAATGACCCAATTCCCATCTTTTGATTGCATGGGCTGAGCCGCTTTGTTTGATGTGTCTAAAATAGAAAGTCTTCTGTGACCTAATCCAATATAATCATCTATATACAAACCTTCTCCATCAGGGCCTCTGTGAGCAAGTGCATCAGACATATTTTTTAATATGTGCTGAGATACAGGTTGTTTGTTTAAGTTAAATATACCAGAAATTCCACACATCGTTAGAAAGCGTTTTTATTTCTCCATTCAATTAATTTTTCTAAACCTTCTTTCAAAGAATATTTATAGTCAAAACCAAGTTCTTTTTCAGCTTTTACTTTACTACCTATTCTATTTTGAACCAATGCACGTGCATCATCTTCACTGTATGGTTTATAATTTACTTTTAAATCAGATTTTTTTAGATTTAAAATCAAATCACATAGTTCTTTAATTGAGGTTTGTACTTCAGTTCCAACATTATAAAAACCAAATTTTTGTTTGGATTTCATAGCTTGTACATTGCATCTAGCTACGTCTTCTACATATATAAAATCATATGCTTGACTTCCATCTCCATTAATAATAGGCGCCTCATTCGCATCGATTTTGTTTAGCATAATAGGAATAACGCCTGTGTATGCGGCTGTTTGATCTTGATGAGGTCCATATACATTCATATATCGCAATCCAATGATCTCTAATCCATATCTATCATTGAAAGCAGTTGCCATTGCTTCTCCAGCTATTTTTGTAGCTCCGTAGAAATTTTTGTTGTTATATGGATGTGATTCTGTCATGGGTAATTCAACTGCATCTCCATAAACAGAAGCAGAAGATGACCAAACCAGTTTTTTTACATTGTTTTTTACACAAGCTTCTAGCACATTAAACGTACCAGCAATATTTACATCAAACGCTGTTCTTGGATAATCTTTGCAATGTAATAGCCACATTGCAGCTAAACAAAATACATAATCAACTCCTTTCATTGCATCATTTAGTATGTCAACCTCTCTAATGTCGCCTCCGATTGGAAATATAGAACATCGCTGATCTTTTAGAGACTCTGTTAGGTATTCTTTTTTCCCTCTGGCAAAATTGTCATATACAACAACTTCTTTTACATTTTCTTTTAATAGTTCTGCTACAACAAAACTACCTATAAATCCTGCACCTCCTATTACTAAACATTTTGAGTTTGTTAAATCCATTTCTTTTTTATTTATACATTCTTTCAATTATATCCACTACTTTCAATCCTTCTAATGCATTAGTGGTAATCGTTGATCTGTTTTTTAGAACATCTACTACATTTTCAATTATATAATGATGATTTGCTGCACTTCCTTTGTAGGCTCCATAATCGTTGCCTGGATTCGTAGGAGGAAGCTCTGGCATTTCATAATCTTTAATATGACAAACTTCCACTTTATCCATGTATTGTCCTCCAATTTTCACACTTCCATTTTCTCCAATGATAGTCATTGAGCTTTCTAAATTTTTGTCCCAAATAGAGGTCGAGAAGTTTAAACACCCTAAACCACCATTCACAAATTCAAAATTAATCACGCCGCTATCTTCTTTAAATTCGGTTAAGTGACTGTGATTAAAATTAGCAAATCTTGAATTTACGTTTTGAATATCTCCAAATAACCAATACATTAAATCGATGAAATGAGAAAATTGAGTATACAAAGTACCTCCATCTAATTCTTTTTTTCCATGCCAACTATCTGCTTTATAATATCGCTCATCTCTATTCCAATAGCAGTTTAATTGCATCATGAAAATTTTACCTAGTTTGCCACTTTCTATCACATCTTTTATCCATACACTAGGCGGGCTATATCTATTTTGCATTACAGCGAAAACTTGTTTGTGAACATGTAATGCTTTAAAAATAACCTTTTCGGCGTCTTGTTTATTTAAAGACATTGGTTTTTCAATCACAATATGCTTTTTGGCTTCTAATGCTAATAAAGCATGTTCGGCATGAAACCCATTGGGAGAGGCAATATTGATTACGTCAATTGTTTCTGCAATTTCTGAGGCTAATAATTCTTCTATCGAATTAAAAAAAGGAACGTTAAAGGATTCTATCCCTACCTTACTTACTTCTTTTACATCTACCAAAGCAACCAATTCTGATTCCGCATTTCTAGAAATCATTTCAGCATGTCTTTTTCCAATGTGTCCACAGCCTATAACGGCAAATTTTATTTTTCCCATAAAAGATTACTTTATTCTAGTCACTTTATTGTTTTCTAATTTGTATACTTGTTGGCTTTCCTCACATATAGCGATTCCTTCAGTGTCAAATGACAATCTATGGCCATATTCACTCATCCAGCCAATTTGTTTTGCAGGATTTCCAACCAATAAGGCGTAATCGGGTACGTTTTTTGTGACAACCGCACCAGCTCCTATAAAGGCAAAATTGCCAATATCATGTCCACACACAATGGTTGCATTCGCACCTATTGAAGCTCCATTGCCAACATGTGTTTTGTCATATTGGCCTCTTCTGTTTACGCCACTTCTAGGATTTGTTACGTTTGTAAAAACACAAGAAGGTCCTAAAAACACATCATCTCCACACGTTACACCGGTATAAATAGAAACATTGTTTTGAATTTTTACATTTTTCCCTAATACAACCTCTGGTGAGATTACCACGTTCTGTCCAATATTACAATTTTCACCAATTACGCAATTAGGCATAATATGGCTGAAGTGCCATATTTTAACTCCATTTTCTATCTTACAGCCTTCGTCAATAATTGCTGAAGGGTGCGCGAAGTAATTCGTATCCATATTCATTATGTTGTTGCGAAAGTAACAAAATTTAAGTTAATTTTTGATAAGATTTAGTAAATAGTGACCATAGCCGCTTTTGGTTAGTTTTTCTCCCAGACTTTTTAATTGGGCTTCATTTATAAATTTCATTACAAATGCAATTTCTTCAATACAACCAATTTTAGTGCCTTGTCGTTTTTCAATTACTCGAACAAATTCTGATGCATCGTGTAAACTATCAAAGGTACCCGTATCTAACCAAGCCGTTGTTCTATCTAAAACAGTAACTTTTAAATTCCCTTGTGCTAAATAAATTTTATTCACATCCGTAATTTCATATTCACCTCTAGCAGATGGTTCAAGGTTTTTAGCAATTTCAACAACGGAATTATCATAAAAATACAAACCAGGCACAGCATATTTCGATTTTGGGATGAGCGGTTTCTCTTCAATTGATATAGCATTGAAGTTTTCATCAAATTCAACAACACCATATCGCTCAGGGTCAGAAACAGGGTAGGCAAATACATACCCACCTTCTACATTTTGTAGGGTTTGTAATTGACGGCCTAAACCACTTCCATAAAAAATATTATCACCTAAAATCAATGCTACTTTATCTGTTCCTATAAATTTTTCACCAATAACAAATGCTTGTGCTAAACCATTTGGTACTTCTTGCTTGGCGTAACTAATTTTACAACCAATATCAGCACCATCTCCTAAAAGTCGAATGAATTGTTCATTGTCTTCAGGTGTCGTGATAATTAAAATTTCATGGATGCCTGCCATCATTAAAACCGACAGAGGGTAATAAATCATGGGTTTGTCATAAATGGGCATTAATTGTTTTGAAATGGCCTTTGTTATTGGATATAATCTCGTGCCTGAGCCACCTGCTAATATGATTCCTTTCATTAATTTTCGTTTTGATGATATTGTTTTTCGTAATATTTTAGATATTCTCCATTCGTTACCTTTTTCAACCATTCTGAATTCTCTAAATACCAATCTATTGTTTTGTTTAAGCCTTCTTCAAATTGTAAGCTTGGCGTCCATCCTAACTCTTCTTTAAGCTTAGTTGCATCAATGGCATATCGTAAGTCATGGCCGGCTCTGTCCGTAACAAACGTAATTAGTTTTTCATTGCTGCCTTTTTCTCTTCCTAGTTTTTCATCCATTATTTTACATAATAATCGAATCAATTCAATATTCGTCCATTCATTATGGCCACCTATATTGTATGTTTCTCCCATTTTTCCTTTGTGTAAAATAGTATCAATGGCATCTGCATGATCTATTACATAAAGCCAATCTCTCACATTTTCTCCTTTACCATATATCGGCAATGGTTTATTTTGGATAATATTATTTATTGATAATGGAATTAGTTTTTCAGGAAAATGATGAGGGCCATAATTATTTGAACAATTACTAATCACAATGGGTAAATGATAGGTGTGATAAAATGCCATTACCAAATGGTCACTTCCTGCTTTACTGGCTGAGTAGGGGCTTCTTGGGTCGTAGGCTGTGGTTTCATAAAAAAATCCTGTTTCACCTAAACTTCCATACACTTCGTCTGTAGAAACATGATAAAATAATTTACCTTCATATTGATTATTCCATAATTTTCTTGCCGAATTTAATAGGGTAGCCGTTCCAATAACGTTGGTTTGAACAAATGCCAATGGGTCCGAAATACTTCTATCTACATGACTTTCGGCTGCTAAATGAATAACCGTATCAATATTGTTTTCTTGGAAAATTTTATCCACTAAATCTATGTCACAAATATTCCCTTTAATGAAAGTGTAATTTTCTTTCATTTCGATATCCTTTAAATTCTCTAAATTACCAGCATAGGTCAATGCATCTAAATTGTAAATTTTATAGTTAGGATAATTATTTACAAATCTACGAACAACATGAGAGCCAATAAAACCAGCTCCTCCAGTAATCAAAATATTTTTTGTCATATATAATATTGACAAATATAGTATTTTTCTTTACTTGAGATTTTCATTCTAATTGATTTGAAAAAATAAACCCAAAATGAGTTAAATATTAATAGGTGAAAATTTTAATCCAACTTACAAATGATAGCAGGTTCTGCAACGTGGTTCATACACGTCTTTTTCTCCTAATAAAACGGTTGCGTCTGAAACGGTTTTGCGATAACTAAAACTAGCAATGTCACCACAAACCATACAAATGGCATGTAATTTAGTTACATAATCAGCCATAGACAAAGCTTGAGGCATGGGTCCAAATGGACGACCTAAAAAATCCATGTCCAAACCGGCAATAATCACACGAATACCTTTACTAGCCAGAGCTTCAGCAACATTGGGCATTTCTTCGTCAAAAAATTGCGCTTCATCGATTCCTATTACATCTACTTCTTGAGCTAGTAATAATATTTGTTGAGAATTATCTACAGGTGTGCTTTTAATTCGGGTATCGTTGTGCGAAACTATATCTGTCTCATCATAGCGATTATCTACTGTAGGTTTAAAAATTTCTACTTTTAAATTGGCTATTTGCGCCCTTCGAAGTCTACGAATTAACTCCTCTGTTTTTCCGCTAAACATAGAACCACAAACTACTTCTATCCAGCCTTTTTTTGATTGTCGTATGTTAGGTTCTATGAACATTTTTATTTTTT
>CANGUS010000100.1 GCA_947457085.1 Bacteroidota bacterium | reverse complement strand
TTTACCAAATTTAGTAGCCCAGCCAATCAATCTGTTTTTGGTATTTACTTCTAAACTTTCCAATAATTCGATATCAACAAATGGCAATAGAATTCTCTTTCGTATAAAGGTTCTGGTAACGGCATACCCTTTATCGATGTATATAGCACCTATTAGGGCTTCCAAAGCATTCCCAAAAATTTGTGAGTCACGCAAAAAATAGTCTTGGTTATTGAATTTCATCAATGTTTTTAATCCAATTTTTATACCAATATCATTGAGTGTTTTTCGATTGACTATTTTAGATCTCATGTCAGTCAAATAACCTTCGCCTTTGGTTGGATATTTTACAAATAAATGTTCGCTAATTATGGCGCCTAAAATGGAATCTCCTAAAAACTCCAAACGTTCATTGTTTTCTTCTGTATTTAAATTATTAGAACGATGAGATAAAGCTAATTCATATACCGCTAAATTGCTGGGTGTAAATCCCAATAATGCTTGCAAGTCTTTATCTAAAGGGCTTCCTTTGATAAAAAAATGGGCAATAAAATCAGGAACAAAACGCATGTTTAATAATTATAAGATTTTAGTTGTTAATTGTAAATTTTTGAATAGTTCATTGAAAATCAAATATATCATTAATCATTAATAAATTATCATTAATCATTATTCTTTGCCCAGAGGGCTAATTTTTTCTCAAGCACTTCTAAAGGCATGTTGCCTCCATTTAAAATTTGTGTATGAAAATCAGCTAAATTAAATTCAGTATCTAGTTCTAGTTGATATTTTTCTCTTAATTCTAAAATTTTAAATTGCCCAATTTTGTATGACAATGCTTGTCCGGGAATGGCCATGTAACGTTCAATTTCCGCAGTGGCTTCTTCTTCTGAGATGCGCTCATTTTCTCTCATATATTTTATTGCTTCTTCTCTCGACATTCCTTTTGTGTGGATGGCAACATCTACTACTAAGCGAATAGCACGATGCATGGCATCACTTAAATGACCTAAATATTGATATGGGTTTTTAAATAAACCTAATTCTTTACCCAAAGTTTCTGTATACAAAGCCCAGCCTTCTGCATAGGCACTGTAGCCTAAAAATTTACGAAATTGTGGCAAGGTTTTATTTTCTTGTTGCAATGAAATTTGATAATGGTGGCCAGGAATGGCTTCATGTAAAAACAACGTTTCCATGCCGACAATATTGAATTTAGTGGCATCCAAAATGGGCGTATAAAAAATGCCAGGTCGAGTGCCATCTTCACTACCTGCATTGTATTCGGCACTGGCACTAGCTGCTCTAAAGGCTTCTGTTTGTCTGATTTCAAATTTTGTTTTGGGTTCGTTTTCAAACAATATTTTTAATTGCGGCGCCATGCAATTTTTAATTGCCCAAAAACTATCCAACACTTCTTGAGGTGTTTTAAAAGGGGTGAATTGCTTGTCTGTATTGATGAAACTAAAAAATGCTGGCAAGGTTCCTTTAAAACCAACATCGGATTTTACTTTTTCCATTTCTGATTTTAAACGAGCCACTTCTTTCAAACCAATTTCATAGATTTCATCTGGTTTTAAATTCGTTGTGGTGTAATTATGAATTAAATATTGATAATAGGCTGCCCCGTTTGGAATGGATGAAATGCCTGAAGTTGTTCTGCAAGCAGGAATATATTCTTTTTCAAAAAATGTTTTTAGTTTGCTGTAAGCAGGAATTACTGAATTGGAGATATGGAAAAAATATAGATTCTCTAATTTAGATTTTTCTTCTTTCGAAAAGCTTGCAGGCAACTTTTTTATGGGTTTATAAAAAATACTTTTGGTAGGATCGGGCGTTAATACACTATTTAATTGTGGAACCACTTTTACGGCCAATGATTTCGGAATCGTAATCCCTTGTGCCATTCCTTTGCGCATGTTTTCAATGCATACATCAGCCCAAGCAGGAAAAGCTTTCATTCTTGCCGAAAAATTTTCATAATCTTTTACGGTTTTAAAAGGTTGATTGCCTTCGCCACTGCCTAATTGTGGAAATTCGTTGGTGAAACTCCAAAACTGATTAATTGGCATCAAATGACTTGGAAATTTCAATCCTTCTAAGCTGTTATTTAATTCAAATTCAAATATTTCTTTTGATATTCTATCTTCATCAGACAAAGATTCATCGATGGATTTTGATTCTTTTAAATATTTTTCTAAAAATTTTTTGATGGTATCTCTATAAGCATCACTGTTATTCAAAGGCAATAAATCATTGTATCGGTTATCTCCAATACCAGTTGCTTCCAGTGGGAACAATTTTAAATGTTCTTCCCAATAATTGGCAAATAATGAATTTAACCTACTATTCGATTCTTTTACAGTTGAGGCATTGTTTTTGCAAGAGACTAACCACAACGTAAGCATCAACAATAGAGAAACATATTTTTTCATGTATAACTTTTTAAGTTTTCAAATATATGGAATTATCATGCAATTTGTTCTTTGAGTTAGAAGAGACTATTAAGTAAATGTGGCCTAAAAATATATAGGTCGATTGAGTACGAAAAGAATACCATTTAGTTCAAATGATTTTAGGTTACATGATATTTATGGGAATCATTTTGTTTTAACACACAGTATTAAAAATCAATTCCTTTCTCATTTTTTATACAGGTTTTAACAATTTGAACAAGTTTTTATCTATGTGCAATGATAAAAATCATTTCTTAACTACCCAATTCGTCAAATTTTACTAGAAAATTGGGTATTTATTTATGATATTTGCATGTTCAAAATTTTACAAACAAATGTCAAAAGTAACATTCACGAATAATCCTCGTCCATTTAAATCTTTACTAGATGAACGAATTAACGAATATTTTGATTCGAAAAATATCGATGTAAGAGGGAATTGGAAATTGTATTCTAAAACAATTATCCTTTTGGCAGCTCTTTTTACAGTCTATGGAATTATCCTTTCCATTCAGCCGCCCACTTGGTTTTCATTGGTTTTGTGTGCATTGTTGGGATTAATTGAATCTACCATTGGCTTTAATGTAATGCACGATGCGGCTCATGGAAGTTACAGCAAAAGCAATCGCATCAACAATATTGTGACTTGGATAGGTGGTGATTTAATGGGTGGAAGTACATTTATGTGGAAAATTAAACACAATATTATTCATCATACCTACACTAATATTGATGGCTTGGATGATGATATAGCAAAGTATCCTTTGTTTCGATTAAGTCCACATCAAGAGGTACGTTGGTTTCATAAATTTCAGTATTTATATGCTGTGCCTTTGTATTTTTTTACCACATTCAATTGGATTTTGTTTGATGATTATTTAAAATTAGTAACTAAGAAAATATGTTCAACAGAAATTCGTCCGTTAAAATTTCGAGATCATTTAGAATTTTGGAGCGGTAAAATTGTAAATATTACTTTGTTCTTCATTATTCCTATTTTCATTTTTGGTTTTTGGCAAGCTTTAATCGGATTTTTTATCATGCATGCTGCATTGGGATTGAGTTTGGCATTTGTGTTCCAAATGGCCCATGCGGTTGAAGAGGCATCATTTCCATTGCCCAATGAAGCACACAAAATGGAAGATGAATGGATGTTACATCAAGTAAAAACAACTGTAAACTTTGCTATGAATAATAAAGTAATTTCATGGTTAGTAGGTGGTTTGAATTATCAAGTGGAACACCACTTATATCCTAAAATTTCACACATTCATTACCCTCAAATCAGTAAAATTGTGCAACAAACTTGTAAAGATTTAAATATTGAATACAATGCCTTCCCAACTTTTGGAAAAGCTTTGTTATCGCACTTCAGGTATTTAAAAGTATTAGGAAAGTAAGCATTGGTGCGAGTTATTCGTTTATAAATTTCAAATGGTGGAGTTGAATGCGTTAATACCTAATAGGTCAATATAGATTTGCGTACTTGATATACATAACAAAATGACAGTATTGCCTTTAATATTTGTTTTAGGAAGAATTGGAGACTTCCACTGTATCTATTGGAATAAAAACCGTTAAAGAAAACTTAAGGTGTTGTTTGGAGTGTTTTTTATAATAAATTTGCTAGTACTACATTTTTTACATGAAGAAACTATTTTTTGTTTACGCTATGACTGCAGTTTCGCTTTCGGTCTTTGCCCAAAAAGATAAAAGCGCTAAAAAAGATCCATGGAGTTCTGATGAGTTGTGGAATCCAATTCCTATTAATCGTCAATTGTCACATGATAAAATTGATCGTTTGCAAAAGCAAATTGATGAATTTGATGGTAAGCTAAATAAAGATATTAATTTAATAGGCGATGATATAGGCAGTGAAATCATTACGGATGCCATCATCAGACGAGTGGATAGATTGCAAATTATTCTTGAAAATTTGCCAATCGATCATTGGACGAAAATCAAATATTATTTGTTGTTAGAAGAAGATGTAAAACAATGCTATAATGATATTACAGCCAATACTGTCGATGCAAATTATTATAAAGATTTGATTTATAATTTTGAAATCATTTTTAAAAAACAACAAGAAGGAGAAAGTATTTTACCTTATATCAATGAAAATTTTACTCGTTCATTGTTTGGAAGCATGCACATGTATAAAGATGATAAAGCTGCTATAGCTGCTGCTTACAATGGAATGGTAAAAATGTATCCAGAAGAAATGATGAAACGTTACAATGAATATGCCTACATGGATGCAGCTACAACCATGATGGCTTATTTGGTAAAGAAAAATCCAAGTTTGATTTTGACGTATGCTACATCAACCGCACAAGAAAGAAATGCAGTAAGAAAAAGTACGGATCCCTTAGTTATGAAAATTGTTGAAATTGCTGACAAAGCAAAAACGCCATTGAAAGCCATTGTGTATTTAGATCAATTAAACAATGGTTCAATGACTATAGCGCAAGTAAATGCAGTAACAGAAGACAATGCCTCTTATTATAAAAGTTTGGTACAATTGCGTTTGAAAGATAACCTAATGTCGAAAAAAGTAATCGAACGCGAAAGTAAATTGCAAGCATTGGAATATGTGAGAACGATGAATGAATTGCATGAAGCGCAAGATCCTATTCGTTTTAAATGTATAGAACCATTGACTGCCAAAGAAATTTATTTCTTATTGGTAATGTGTAGCGATGAAATTTATACGAGTACGTTTGTAGGTTCGTTTAACAGGATGTTGTCTAAAATGGCATCCACTAAAGGGGATGTATTTTTGCAAGAAATGAATATGGATAAATTCAGAACATTTATTCGTATGAGTGCTGGTTATAATAAATTAGATGAGTTTTTAGCAACTATGGATGAATCCAGTAAAAATAATTTAATGGCCACTTTTGTTCATAATATTGATAAAAATCCGGAAACCGATGTAGCGGATGCAGTGGATGTAGCCGATGCTTTTGGAAGTATTAAAGATGAAAATTTATTATATTATTTATTGGAAGAGTTAAAAAAAGATTATGAAAGAACTTATCAAGAAAATAACAAGCGAGGATTGATTACTTATTTCTTATTAAACACGCTTTGCACGTCTATTTTAAATCCAGAAGAAACGAATGATGACTTACAAGCCCAATTAAAAGTACCACCAATTAGTTTCGTTACAGACAAAAGCTTGTTGGATGCGAAAGGCCGTGTTATTATGCAAACTTATTTTTATGGTGATGATGATGGGAAACAATCCTATGGAAGTTTCATGACAAATTTTAAAGCAGATGAATGGAAAATTGAAAAGAATGCTCAATGGACAACCATCACCTCTATGAAAGGAAGTCCTGTGACCGTTTATGCCAATATGCCTTTACAAGAACCTCAAGATGAAGAAGCTCAAAATGCATTGAATGATTATTTGAAAAAAAATAATATTTTCCCATCCATTTTAGTACATCGTGGACACAGTTATCATTTAGCAACTACTTTGAAAAACATTACTCCTCAAAATAAAATTATTGTGTTGGGTTCTTGTGGTGGTTATCATAATTTGTCATCCATTTTAACAAAGTCAGAAGACGCCCATATTATTTCGAGTAAGCAAACAGGAACGATGTTAGTGAACGATCCAATTGTAAGGGCTTTAAATACTCGTTTAACTCAATCTAAAGATATTAACTGGATTGATTTGTGGGATGAAGTAGGCAAACAAATGAATACGCCTGCTTTGCAAGATAAATTTAATGACTATGTTCCTCCTCATAAAAACATGGGGGCTTTGTTTTTGAAGGCATTTAAAATTCAAATGAAAGAGAATGGGTTGTTGTAAATTTTATTATTAAAGTATATTTACATTTTATAAAATTAAATTGAATTTTTCGTTTGCATATCCGACCTGGTTTCTTTTATTCTGCTTGTGTGTAGGATTTATTTTTGCCTTTGCTTTATATTTTAAAAAGAAAAATAATTTTCCTTTTACGTGGCAATTTGTTTTGGTCATCTTAACTCGATTTTTTACCGGAGCCATATTGGTTTTTTTGTTGCTGTCGCCCATTTTAAAGTACTTACAAAAAAAGGAAGACAAACCAACCATTGCTTTTATACAAGATAATTCAGCGTCTATTAAAAATGCGTTTAAGAAAATAGACAGTGTAGCATATCAAAAAAATGTGCGTGATTTAATTGCTGAATTGCAAAAAGACTATAATGTAAAATCTTTTTCATTGGGCAATCAGTTAAAGGACAGTTTGCATTTTGAGTACAACGAAAATGGCAGCGATTT
>CANGUS010000099.1 GCA_947457085.1 Bacteroidota bacterium | reverse complement strand
TGAAAAAGAAGTGGATGCTGTGCCGAAAGAAAAAGTAGTTAAAACCAAAAAAGCCTTGCCTAAAAAGGGAGAAAAAACGCCAGATAATAAAAAAGCAACAGATGCAGAAAAAATAGAAAATACATCTAAAGTTACAGCAACAAAATCTGAAACTGAAAATCCAATAGTTAAAAAAGCGGGGCCAAATGTGGATGAAATTATTGCTCGCATCAACGAAAAACATCAAGCTGAATTAGCTGAGAAAGCTCGATTGAAAGCAGAAAAAGAAGAATTAGCGGCTCAAACTTCACAAACAGTTACTGATGAAGTTAGTACTGAAAAACTTTTAGCTAAGTTGCCAGTAGTGAATAAGCCACACAAACAAAATAACAACCCAAATCAAAAAAACAAACAAGGGCATCAACCAAAAGTAGATACAACATTGGATGAGAATATACCTGCATCAGTTAATCATCCCATAAAAAAAGTTCCGAAATTTAATTTAGAATTTGACGGACAATTAGAAACAGAAGGAGTCTTAGAAATGATGCCTGATGGTTATGGCTTTTTACGTTCAAGTGATTATAATTATTTGAGTTCACCTGATGATGTTTATGTTTCTCATCAACAGATTAAATTATTTGGTTTGAAAATGGGTGACACTGTTACCGGATTAGTAAGACCCCCTAAAGAAGGTGAAAAATATTTTGCTTTAATTAAAGCTTTAACGATTAATGGAAAAACGCCAGATGAAGTGAGAGATCGAGTTCCATTTGATTATTTAACTCCTTTATTCCCGTATGAAAAATTAAATTTATGTACCACGCCTACTAACTTTAGTACAAGGATCATGGATTTATTTTCTCCAATTGGGAAAGGCCAAAGAGGATTGATTGTAGCACAACCAAAAACAGGGAAAACGATGTTATTGAAAGAAGTTGCGAATGCGATTGCTGCCAATCATCCAGAGTGCTATTTAATGATTGTATTGGTTGATGAGCGTCCAGAAGAAGTTACTGACATGGAGCGCAGTGTGAAAGCAGAAGTTATTTCATCTACATTTGATGAGCCGGCAGAAAAACATGTAAAAGTTTCAACAATTGCATTAAATAAAGCCAAAAGATTGGTTGAAGTTGGCCATGATGTGGTAATTTTATTAGATAGTATTACTCGTTTAGCCCGAGCACACAATACTGTTTCACCATCATCAGGTAAAGTATTAAGTGGTGGTGTAGAAGCGAATGCAATGCAAAAACCAAAACAATTTTTTGGGGCTGCTCGTAAAATAGAAAATGGTGGTTCTTTAACTATTTTGGCTACCGCATTGATAGATACAGGTAGTAAAATGGATGAAGTTATTTTTGAGGAATTTAAAGGAACAGGGAATATGGAGTTGCAGTTAGATAGACGATTAGCAAATAAACGCATCTACCCTGCTATTGATATTGTTTCATCGTCAACTCGTAGAGATGATTTATTATTACCTAAAGAAGTGATAAGTAAATTATATATTTTAAGAAGACATATTGGAGATATGAATCCTGAAGAAACGATGTCATTTATTTTAAATCAGATGAAAAATACCAAAAATAATGAAGAGTTTTTGGCAACGATGAATAAATAAATTTCAATGAATACTTATAATAAAAAATCCGTTTCAATTGAAACGGATTTTTTTTAGTGAATGTTTATCCAACGTTGAAATAAATTTCGAAAATTTTGAAAAGCCTATTGAGTAATTACACCCGCTGCAATTAATATCAATACAGTCATACCTAAAGCAATTCTGTAATATCCAAACACTTTAAAACCTTTCGTTTTTACAAATCCAATGAAAAATTTAATGGCTAAAATGGCAACTAAGAATGCTGCTATATTTCCAATTCCTAATGTAATTAACTGATCTGGAGTAAACATTCCATTTACTTTTACATATTTTAATGTTTTGTATGCTGTAGCAGCAAACATGGTTGGAACCGCTAAAAAAAATGAAAATTCGGCTGCTGCATTTCGAGATATTTTTTGAGACATACCCCCTATAATTGTAGCAGCACTTCTGCTTAAGCCAGGAAAAACAATAGCTAAACATTGAAATAAGCCAACTTTGAAAGCCAATTTATTATCAATATGTTGTTCATCATCAACTTCTACTTTCGTAAATATTTTATCAACAAACAATAACAAAATGCCACCTAAAACCATAATGACAGCGATGAAAGTTGGATTTTCTAAATTATCGTCTATAAAATCATTTAATAAAAAACCCAATATCAACGAAGGAATGATAGCCAATATCAATTTTACATAAAACATTGGATTTTTGAAATTAATAAACTTTTTAAAGTACAATACAACAACCGATAAAATGGCTCCAAACTGAATGCAAATTTCAAAATACTTTGTAAAATCATCTGTTGAAATGTTAAACAAAGCACTGGTTATTACCATGTGTGCAGTGGATGATATCGGTAAAAATTCCGTCAAACCCTCTATAATAGCAATTAGAATTGCTTGTAATGTAGTCATTATGAAGTATGTTGAAAGTTAAAAAAGGAGTAAGTTAATCAATTAATTATTTACTCTTTTTCATAATTGCATACCCTTCAATAATTAATCCAATAATTACTAAAATAGGTGCAATGGTAATTCGTGTTGTGCTATAAATTTCAGCTTCGTTGAATATTTTCGGATCGGCACTTTTACCTCCTGCCATTAATACAAATCCTAAAATAATGACACCCAAACCAATGAACATTAACGTGTAATTTTCTTTTCCAAAAGGGAATGAATTTGAGCTGCTATTTTTATCTAAGGCCATAATTTTTATTTATTTTAATTAATATAAGTCATCAATTTGTGTACGTAAATATTTTACTACTGAACGATGGGTACTTAGCAATGAAATAACGATTCCTAAGGCTAATATACTTGAACATAAAATAACCATCCATTTTAGGCTGGCTAATGTTTTCAGTTCGGGTAATAAGTTTTCTGCAAAAGCTTTTAGCGACAAGACTCCAATAATTGCAATCAAAGCGCTTATGATACCATTAATAACACTTCTGATATTAAATGGTTTAGCGATAAACCACCTTGTAGCACCTACCATTTGCATTGTTTTTATTAAAAAACGATTGCTATACATGGCTAAACGAATGGTGTTATCAATCAATATGATCACAGAAAATATCAAGAATAAAGAAATTACTAAAATCAATAATCCTATTCTTTTTACATTGCTATTCATAATGTCTACCAAGTTTTTTTGATAGTAAACACTTCTTACTACATTGCTTTGCTTTAAAAAAGCCTCAATTTTTCGAATACTGTCTGCATTCATGTATTCTGAATGTAAATGAATGTTTATTGAAGCGTATAATGGATTGATATCCAATACTTGGTTGAACTCTTCGCCTACTTCTAATTTAAATATTTCTGAAGCTTTTTCTTTAGAGACATAATCTGCTTGTTTAGTAAATGCTTGTTCCTCTATTATTTTTTTTAATTGCAACCCTTTTTCTTCTCTATTGTTATCATTTAACTCAACATTGATTTCAATTTTTTCTTTCATTGAGTTAGATAATTGACCCGCATTGATTACTAACCAGCCCAATGATCCCAATAAAAACAAAACCAATGCAACTCCAATAATTGAGTAGATATAGGTTGCTTTTCCCTTTTTAACTTTAGTACTTTCTAACTGTTCCATGAATAGATTGCTCAAAAATAATAAAAAATAATAGTTTTTCATATCATTCTTCTGAATTAGATGAATTTTAACAGATATTCATTAAAATATCTCCTATAGGTAATCAAAGAAGTAATAATTACATATATCTCAATTTATGACCTTTTATCATTTTTTCTAATCATACTGAAAAAAACGATTTACTTTTGAGATTCAAAATAATTTTAAAAAAATGAATTTAAAACATTTAATCGTAGCAGCATCTTTGAGTGCCATTACGTTTTCTGCTTGTAATGAAAAGAAAGCAGACTCTTCAGAATTTAGTTCTTTACCTGCAGGTAAAAAATTTATTGATCCATCAAACATCGACACAACAGTAAATCCTGCAGATGATTTTTATCAATATGCAAATGGCGCATGGATGAAAACAACAGAAATTCCAGCATCAGAAACTAGATGGGGAAGTTTTAATTTATTAGAAGAATTTAATAAAAAAGCGTTACAAGGTTTATTAGAAGATGCCGCATTGGTTACAGACGCAGAAAAAGGAGCACCAATTCAAATGGTTGGTGATATGTACAGAAGTGGTATGGATACAAATGCGATTAATAAAGCGGGTATCAGTGCAATACAATCTGAGTTAGATAAAATAAATGCCTTGACAGATGCAAATTCTTTAATAAATGAAATTGCTCGTCAAACAACAATAAATGCAAACCCATTATTTAGTTTTTATGTGGGGCCAGATGATAAAGAGGTTACCAAAAATATTGGAAATTTATTTCAAGGTGGTTTAGGATTACCAGATAGAGATTATTACTTAAAACCAGATGCTAAAGAAGCAGATATTCGTACAAAATATGTAGCTCACATGACAAATATGTTGAAATTGTCTGGTGAAAAGGATGCTGATGCTGCAAAACATGCTGCCATCATTATGGGAATGGAAACCGCTATCGCTAAAGTGAGTATGGATAGAGTAACGATGAGAGACCCTTATAAACTATACAATAAATATTCATTAGCAGACTTTTCAAAGAAAACTACTGGAATCAATTGGGCTGATTTTTTATCAAAAATTAATATAAAAGGTCAAGATACATTATTAGTTGCTCAACCAGCTTTTTTTGAAGCTTTGGCCAAAATGATTCAAACAACCCCTATTGACCATTGGAAAACTTACTTAAAATGGCATATGATTTCAGGAATGGCAGGTTATTTAAGTTCAAATTTCGACCAAGAAAGTTTCAATTTTTATGGCAAAATTATGAGAGGCCAACAAGAGCAAAAACCCCGTTGGAAAAGAGTTTTGGCTGTAGTTGATGGATCTGTTGGAGATCAATTAGGAAAAATGTATACCGATAAATATTTTACTGCAGAAGCTAAAAAAAGAATGCTTGAGTTAGTAGATAATTTACAATTTGCATTTGAATCCCGTATTCAATCATTAGATTGGATGAGTGATAGCACCAAAGCAAAAGCTACTGATAAGTTACATTCATTCATCAAAAAAATTGGTTATCCTGATAAATGGAGAGATTACAAAGGCTTAGAAATTGGCACAAACTATGTAAAAAATATTATGGCTTCCAATGTATTTGATTATAACTACATGATCAGCAAATTAGGTAAACCAGTTGATAAAACAGAATGGGGAATGACTCCTCCAACAGTAAATGCATATTATAATCCGGCTTTCAACGAAATCGTTTTCCCTGCAGGAATTTTACAATATCCTTTCTTTGAAAAAAATGCTGATGATGCTGTCATTTATGGTGCTATCGGTGGAGTAATTGGACACGAAATGACGCATGGTTTCGATGATCAAGGTTGTCAATATGCAGCTGATGGAAATTTGAAAAACTGGTGGAGCGCTGATGACAAAGCTCGTTTTGATGCAAAAACAAAAATGGTAGTTGAACAATATAATGCATTCACAATTTTAGACAATAAACACGTAAATGGAGCTTTGACTTTAGGTGAAAATATTGCCGATTTAGGTGGTGTAACCATTGGTTATGATGCATTCAAACGTACAAAACAAGGCCAATCAAATGAAAAAATTGACGGCTTTACACCAGACCAACGCTTCTTCTTAAGTTGGGCACAAGTATGGCGTCAAAATATTCGTCCAGAAGAAGCAGAACAACGTTTAGTAACGGATGTACACAGTCCAGGTGAACATCGTTGCAATGGGCCATTATCTAATTTTGCTCCTTTTTATGCTGCTTTTAATGTAAAAGAAGGAAACAAAATGTATAAACCAGAAGCACAACGTGCCAAAGTTTGGTAATCATTTGATTAAAATCTTAAAAAGCCTCGATTTTTCGAGGCTTTTTTATTTTTATAAAATCAAAATATATAATTTTACTTTTAAAAATGAATGGATGATGGATGTAAATACTATTATGCAAACTCTTAAATCTTTAGGCAACGAGCAAACAAAAAAAACACATATCCAACACGGTGCTCCAGCAGATACAACCTTTGGAGTAAAAGTTGGAGATTTAAAAACAATCGTTAAACAAATAAAAAAAAATCATGAATTAGCAATTGAATTGTACGATACTGGGAACAGTGATGCCATGTATTTAGCCGGTTTAATTGGGGATGAGAAAAAAATGACCAAAGCTGATTTTAATCGTTGGGCAAAAAATGCAACATGGAATATGCACAGTGAATATACCGTCCCATTTGTTGCAGCTGAAAGTCCTTTAGGTTGGCAAATTGCATTAGATTGGATAAATTCGAAAGAAGAAAAAATTGCAACTGCTGGCTGGAATACAATGAGCTTAGTGATCAGTTACTTGCCAGATGAACAATTAGATAAAAAACAAATTGAAAGCCTACTCAAACGAATTCAAAAAGAAATTCATGGAGCAGAAAATAGAATACAGTATACCATGAACGGTTTTGTGATTTCTGTCGGGACTTATATCCCAAATCTACTTGAAAAAGCAAAAAAAACAGCTTTAGCAATAGGAAAAATAAAGGTTGAAATGGGTGGAACAGCTTGTAAAATTCCTTTTGCAATGGATTATATTGAAAAAATAGAAAAAAAAG
>CANGUS010000098.1 GCA_947457085.1 Bacteroidota bacterium | reverse complement strand
GGAGAAATGCTTTGTAACCCAACCTACTTTGAGTATGCAAATTCAGAAATTAGAAGAAGAACTTGGGATAAAAATATTTGACAGAAACCATCATCCAATTGTGGCTACTGACATGGGGAAGAAAATTTTAGAGCAGGCAAAAAATGTAATTTTTGAAAGAGATAAAATAGACGAATTAATTATGATGCAAAAAGATGAATTAATAGGTTCATTAAACATTGCAATCATACCAACAGTAGCGCCTAGTATAGTGCCTAGCGCATTGAAATCGTTTGTGAAAAAATATCCTAAATTGGACATTACAATCACTGAAATGACAACATCTCAAATTATCGCTAAATTAAAAGAAGGTGAATTGGATTTTGGAATTTTAAGCACACCGCTATATGAAAAATCGTTAAAAGAAAATATTCTATATCATGAACCCTACGTTTTGTATGCAACTAAAGGTCATAAATTATTAAGTAAAAAATTAATATCACCTGAAGATTTAGATCCAAATGAAATATGGTCTTTAGGAGATGAACATTGTATGCGTTTTCAAATAATTAATTTATGTGGCAAGCAAAAATTTGTAGGCGCCAATAATCCATTTACATATAATTCAGGTTCTTTGTCATCTTTAACCAGAATGGTTGATATTAATGGTGGTTATACGATCATGCCAGAGCTTAGTTTAGCAGAATTGAGCGAAGATAAAATGAGTCAAGTAAGGTATTTTAAAGATCCTGTGCCAGTTAGGGAAATTAGTTTAGTAACCAATAAATACTTTACTAAAAATAAGTTAGCGATTGCTTTTACTGAAAGCATTGTATCTAGCATTCCAAAAGAAATGTCTGCTAAAAATAAAAAGAAAAATATACTAGATATTCGCTAGTGGTTTTTACAAACATAAAATGTATTTAAAAAGTGCTGAATAGTATCTATGTTTTTGAATTTATGTTTCATATTTCCTTCAAGCAAGAGCGCATCGGTTTTGTTTTGAGAAATAAAATTGAAAATTACAATCCCATTTGGAGATAATCTTTCAGCGCATAAATTGATAAAATATTCCGTTTGAATATCATAAGGTACGCAAGTGCCTTTGAAAACGTCCACGCCAATTAAATCATATTTATTTGTAGATTCTTTTAAAAAAAGTAAAGCATCTTCACAAATCCATTCGACATTATTTTTTACATTTAAATTCATCCATTCTTTACTTAATGCCAACACCTCTTCATCAATATCTACGAGGATTGATTCGGGATAGTGATGGTAGTCTTCCTGTAATATTTGCAATGCACTCCCTAAGCCGGTGCCTAGCAATAAAAAAGAATTTAATGATGATATTTCTTTTTTTATTTTTTTAAAAGGCAGTCTAAATGGTTCGTAGCTTGTTCCTTGAGAATAAATTGCATCCGCACAGGATAGCATCATTTGGTTTCTAAATAAATATACGCGTAACAAATTATTTTTTACGCTGTTTACTTCCTTGAGTTTAAATGGAAAAAAATACGAGATTGCTTTTTTATAGAAAGGAATTTTCATAGTTAGTATTAACGTCGACCAAACAATAAGCTACCAATTCTTACCATGGTGCTACCTTCCTCCATCGCAATTTTATAATCGCTGCTCATTCCCATGGATATTTCTGTAAAATCTTTTTTGTTTATAAAGTAGCTATTTTTTATGAATTGAAATATGCCTTTCAATTGTTTAAATTCATTTCTAATTTGGGTTATATCATTTGTATTGGTGGCCATTCCCATTATGCCAACAATATTTACATGTGCATAATTTATAGGGTTGGCCAAATAATAATCCATTAATTCTATCAATTCAGTTTGATCTAAACCAAACTTAGTTTCTTCGTTTGCTACATGCATTTGAAGCAAAACAGGTATTACTCGATTATTTTTCGCAGCCTGTTTTTCTACTTCATTTAACAGTTTTAAGCTATCAATTGAGTGTATCATGGAAACAAAAGGAGCAATGTATTTTACTTTATTTGTTTGCAAATGGCCGATTAAGTGCCATTCAATATCCTTAGGCATTTGCGCATGTTTATCAACCATTTCCTGTACTTTGTTTTCACCAAAAATGCGTTGCCCTTTTAGGTAAACAGGCATTATCTCATCTACTGGCTTTGTTTTGGAAACAGCTATTAATTTTGTGGGGGTATTTTTTAATTCCACACAAATGGTCTCAAATGAATTCATGTTTATTCTTTACTAAATAGTTTACGAACAGTTCCTTTATTGGTATTTAATTGCAATATATAATTCCCTTTAGCTAGCTTGTCTGTTGGAATATTGATTGTAAAAGAATGATTGTTTATAATTTGTTTGCCAACAAGGTCAATAATAGAATAGCTGTAAATATTGGTGTTTATCGCAGTAGAAACGGAAAGATTATTATTTGTTGGATTTGGATACAAAGAAAATGAAGTTTCCCACTCATTCTCATTAATAGCTAAAGCGATACAGTCGCTGGTTCCCCATATACAATCTGCAAATTGAGGGTAATCAATAAATGGGTTCCTGTTTCCTTGCAATAAAAAAACTGCTTCATTTCTATCAATTTCTTTTTGACTCACAGGGTCGTTATTGTGCCAAAGTAATAATAAATTAATAGCTGCTGGAGTAAGTTCTGCACCATTGGCCATTTCCCAATTTTGCCAAGTAGCATCTTCACTTTCGTATCGGGTGCTCATATAAAAATAGGCCCTTGCAAAATCTCCTTTATAGGCGTCAATGGGCTCGAATATTTTATTTGAATATCCAGGATAGGTAGATCCTGTTCCTAATTTTGTACCATTGCTAGAAGTATAGGTTGTGCTATTTACCATCCCAATAGGAAAGGCAGCATGTTTATTATTCACCCAGCCATCGGTTGCAAAAAGGTGGTGTAAATCAGAATACATGGGATATGAATTATCTCCACCAAAATATTCTTTAGGCCAAGAGTGTTCTCTATTAAAACAATCACCTTCACCACTGTAATTGCCGCATTGGTTAGTGCTAAAGCTAAAAATAAAATTAGGTATACCATTGGGTATGTCAGTGTACATATCCCAAACTTTTCCATTTGATTTAGCATCGGTATTTTCAAAAGCTGCCCACAAATCTTGATATAATAAAGAGTTGTGTCCTTTAATAATATTATGTAAAACCGTTTTTAAAATAGGGCCATTTTTACCCAAAGCCGCTGCATAATATTGCGCAGTTGCATTGATTGTAAAAATAAAAAATAGTAGGATAGTCGTGCTGATTTTTTTTCTAAACATGAATGTATTTTTATGATTTTGGGGGATTGTTCAATTTGAAAATTTCTTTAAAAATACCCACAAAGGAGATGTAATTTAAAGGAAATTCTACCATAACATGCATAAAACTTAAAAGAAATAGCCATTTAAATCCTAATGAATAGTCGATGAGGTATAAAGCAACCGAAACAATCCATAAAACAAGAATTAATATTGCCCTGCTTTTGGGAATGTCATGCCAACCAATCACTTTTGTTTTTGAAAACCAATTCAAATAATGATAGGTATATGCAAAGGCTATAAAACGCATAACTGCAATGCCAGTTTGAGAATGAAAAATTAATTGAATCATGTCTTTTTCACCGGCACTATTTGCATCTAAAAAATGAATTAATGTACTATTTAAACTGGCAAATTCTTTGTATGAATTTAATCCATAAGGAGTTACAGCAACCAGTATCTTATCTTGAAAAGCATAGAATAAAATAAAAGGAATGAGGAAATGTAATCCTGCAGAAATATAGCCAACTTTTGAACTATTTTTTAATGCACCATACAACATAAACAGTAAGGTGAAAACATATACGTGTATTAAAGTAGGTAAAAACATACTGAAAAAAAGCAGGTGATTGTCTGAAATGGCAGATAATAAAATGACAACTACCACACCGATGATTTTGTATACATTATTTTTGATAAAAGCAAAAAACAAAGAACTAGCAAAGGCTACATAAATCGCCCTGTTTATCCATTTATAATCCATTTCTAAATCGCTTAATCCTATGTATTGCTTTAAATTGGTAACAGTTAGAAATAATGATATGATCACTAATAAGATCACATCACGTTTGTCAGTGGTATAATAATTTTTATCGTGTAGCCAAGAAATTTCAGTTAAGTAGTGTAAAGGCCCTAAAACGCCATATGCAAATAAAAATAATTCAAATGGCATGATAAATGCTAAAATGCAAGAAAAAATCAACAAGCCAATGTTGATGTAGTCTAAGCGATTTACTTGAGTGATGGCAGACATAATATTTATAATTTTAACCTATATTTTGTTGAATCGATTCAATACTTTTATCTATCAACGAAATGTATTTATCCAATTCTTTTTGTAAATTTTTCTTTTCGGACGCTAATCTTGAATGAGTTTTATTATTTGATAATTGCTCTTGTAAATGAGTGATTTCATTTTTTTGCAAATCCAATTCTTTCAGATAGTTAAACACAGAATTTCGTAATTCTTCATTTTCTTTTTCTAGTCTGTCATTTCGCAATTTCAGTTTCGTAACCTTGGTCGCTATTTCACTTAATATAGAACTTGCATTCATTTGGTAAAAATACATAGCAAGAAATCAAAATCCAAAAAACGATAACTATATAATTCTGAAAAACGCTCCTCTACATTATTTTATAAATAAATTTTTTATTTATGTATAAATGTAAACAACGATAATGTTCATATGAATTAAAATGATTTAGTTTACAATAGATGTGAAACAAACCATATTTGAATGAAGGACTTCAGGTGTAATTGTCTATGAAAATTAAAAGCCAATTATTTGGATATCGAACGCAATTTTAATAAATAAAATTAGACCAATACCAAACATACACACAGCTGAAATTCGATTGAGATAGAGGATATTGCGAGGGGTTAATTTAGAACGAATTGATTGCGCTAAAAAAACTTTAAGAAAATCAAACCCTAAAATAAGACTTAAACAACTTCCAAAAAAAATAATTCGATAAGAGTTGGACATATTGGAAATAGCTGCAACTGAGGTAATCCAGGTTAAAATTACCCCTGGGTTGAAACTATTGAGTATAAAGCCGCTTGAAAAAATTTTCCAATAATCACGATTGGAAACCACGGCCATATCTTGTTTATTTCGAGTCACTTTAATTTTCTTAAATAATCCATATAATCCAATAAGGACAAATACAGAAGAACCCAAATAACCTATTAATTTTTCATGAGAAAGTAAGCTGAAAAGCCATCCAGAGGCTTGGTTGGCTAAAATGACATATATAATGTCACTCAAAGAGACCCCAATTACAAAGCTCATGCCCGCTTTCCAACCATAGCTAATGCTGTATTTCAAGATAGCAAAAATCGTAGGACCAACCGAAATAGCCATAAACAAACCAAAAGCCAAACCTGCTATCAATGCTGAAGTCATATGCAATAATAGTACAATTTAATCTTTTAAATACCCAAATATTGAATTAAATTAATGTAACAATTGTATGAAAAATAAAAATATATATAGTCTCCCCAACCGGTTAAAAATAATTTTCGTCTTTCAGGAGTTCAAAATTTTATTAATTAAAATAAATAACCTATTTTTAACCCAAAATAGAGAGATTAAGATGAAAAAACTTTTCCAGTTTCTAACTGTAGCTTTAATGCTTACTTTTTTTGTAAATAAAGTTTCTGCAACACACGTTGCTGCGGCTGATTTGTACTATGAATACCTTTCGCCGTTAAAGTATAAAGTACATTTGATTTTATATAGAGATTGTAAGCCAGGGAATGCTGGTTTGTTTAATCCTGAACAAATCACTGCAAAATCTGCATCATGCAATCAAAATATAACAATTGATGTAGATACTACAGGTAACAACACAAGAAAAATTTATGGTGATTTATGCCCTAATGTAAACAACTGGTGTGTTGATGCTAACAGTGTTTTCCCTGGATATGAAGAGTGGGAATACACCGCAGATATCACCTTGCCAATGGCTTGTACAGATTGGATTTTTGAATATTCACTTTGTTGTAGAAACAATGCGATTTCAAATATTTCAACTAATATTACTACGTTAAACCCGGGAGCCTTATCATTAACCATTTCAGCGGGATTGAACAATGTAGTTCGAGCAGTAAATAATTCACCAAGACTTACTATAAAGCCCATTCCATATGTTTGTGTGAATCAGCCAAAAACATATTTAAATGGCCCTGTTGATCCGGATTTAGATTCAGTGTTTTTTGTGTCTCAAACACCTTTAAATACCCCTGGTGTACCTGCAGTTTGGTGGGGTACAAGTAGTTTAGCAAATCCTTTTGGAGCTTCAGCTCCTGGTGGATATGTTGTAGATCCAGTTACAGGAACAGCTACATTTACGCCGAACACTATCAACACGTATGTAATGGCCTTTAAATGTTTCGACATAGATCCTAATACAGGAGACACTGTAGGCTATGTGATGAGGGATGTACAAATTAATGTATTAAATTGTAATGCTGCTCCCCCATCTGATCCTAATTTGACTCAAAATTATCAATTATTGAATTTGCAAGGTGCATATATGTCTAATCCGAACCCTATTCAATTAACGGTTTGTCCTGGAACACCAATGTCATTTGATGTAAAAGGTATCAGTAATTCAGGAAGTAATTTAATATTAACTTCTGCAAATAATGCAATTTCATGTATTGGTTCTACTTATACATCTAACCCAATTGGTGGTGGAAATCCAGTAACAGGTACTTTTAATTGGACTCCTACAGCAGCTCAAATTGGGAATCACACG
>CANGUS010000097.1 GCA_947457085.1 Bacteroidota bacterium | reverse complement strand
CAAACGCTTTCTAAAAGTCCTTATGTAGAGGTGGGTACCGGAATAGAAAATATTTTAAAAGTACTTCGCATAGATTTTGTATGGAGAGTATTACCTTACAGAACACCAACAAACGATTCTCAAATTAGGCGTTTTGGCATTTTTGGAAGTATGAAATTTACTTTTTAAGTAAAATAGTATTGCCTAAATCTGATTTTCACTTGAATTTATGACAATAAAAAAACGCAAAGATGATTCTTTGCGTTTTTTATATTCTTTAGTTTAAAAGATCCTGGCTTATGCAAACTTTTTAGCATCTTCTAAAAATTGCGCTAAACCTATATCTGTCAAAGGATGTTTTAATAATCCTAAGATGCTCGACAATGGACAAGTACAAACATCTGCTCCTGCTTCGGCACATTTCACAATATGCAATGAAGTACGAATAGAGGCTGCTAAAATAAGTGTTTTAAACCCTTGGGTGTTATAAATATGAGAAATTTGTTCTATCAATTCAATCCCATCCCAGTTTCCATCATCTATACGACCAATAAATGGAGAAACATACGTAGCACCTGCTTTTGCCGCTAATATTGCTTGACCAGCACTAAAAACCAATGTGCAATTGGTTTTAATTCCATTGTCTGTAAACCATTTGATTGCTTTAATACCATCTTTGATCATAGGTACTTTCACAACAATATTTGGATCTAAAGCGGCTAATTTTTTGCCTTCTGCTATCATCCCATCAAAGTCAGTAGAGATCACTTCAGCACTAACAGGCATTTTAACGATATCGCAAATATCTCTATAATGTTTTAAAATGGCTTCTGTTCCTTGAATTCCCTCTTTAGCCATTAATGAAGGATTGGTGGTTACACCGTCTAAAATACCAAGGTCATTGGCTTCTTTGATTTGAGCTAAATTAGCTGTATCGATAAAAAATTTCATGAAAATATGTTTTTATGCGTGCAAAGATAATTTGCGCAAATTAATTATTACAAATTAGTTTTAAACAAGAAATAAAAGGGGAAAAAAATGGCAAGTTACTTATATCGCACCGCTACAACCACGTACCTTTGCTGCGTTCCCACCCTGGAGGATTAGCAGGAGCTGGTCGTATAAGACTTGCCACTGCAAATGTATATGAATATTGTTAATTTCCCAAAAAAGATGTTTCGTGTCTATCGAATAATTGTACATCAATTATTCTTTATATGCATTTAACAGATGAATAAAGAACTTGTTTTTGAAGCGTGCGATTCCGAATAACGGAACAGGCGCAAATTCGGCACATAATGTTTCGTAGTAAATCCCATAAAAATAAAAAAGAGAACCGAAGTTCTCTTTTCATTATTATTAAATTTTATTACCTTAATTCATTAACTCAAAACTGCGTTTTACAAAAGCAGTTAACTCTTCGCCTTGTAATAAATTTTGAGAAAGCTTCGCTAAATCAACGGCTTGTTTCACTAATTTTTCTTGAACTGCGCTGTCCGAATTATTTAAAATTTGATTTGACAATTCATGGTTCGTATTCACAACTAAATTATAAATTTCAGGCATTTTACCCATTCCAAACATGCCACCTCCTGTTGCACTCATTTCTTTCATACGACGCATAAATTCTGGTTGTGTAATCATGATAGGCATTTGATTGCTATCCATTGCTTGCAATTGTACCGTGAACTTTTCTTTTTGGATATAATTTTCTATAATGCCTTTTAATGTATCTTTTTCTTCATCATTCAATGCAGAAATTTTCTCTTCATTTTTCTTGATTAAATTATCTACATGATCAGAATCAACCCGTACAAATGTCAATCCTTCATTCTCACTTTCTAACTTCTGAATTAAATGTGAAACGATAGGAGAATCTAATAACAACACTTCGTACCCTTTTTCTTTTGCAGCCTGTATGTAGGCATGTTGTGCATCTTTATTAGCAGCATATAAAACCACTAATTTATTGTCTTTATCTGTTTGATTGATTACAATTTTTTCTTTTAATTCAGATAAAGTAAAGTAGGTATTATCAACCGTTGGATACAAGAAAAACTCTCCTCCTTTTTCATAGAACTTTGGTTCAGAAAGCATTCCATACTCTAAAACAATTTTTATATCGTTCCATTTGGCTTCATAATCTGCTCGGTTTTCAGTAAATAATGATTTTAATTTATCTGATACTTTTTTAATGATGTGATTTGAAATTTTCTTCACGTTTCCATCTGCTTGCAAATAAGAACGAGAAACATTCAACGGAATATCTGGAGAATCAATTACCCCTTTTAACATGGTTAAAAACTCAGGCACGATCCCCTCCACGCTATCGGTTACAAATACCTGATTTTGATATAATTGAATTTTATCTTTCTGCAGTTGTAAATCATTCGATAACTTAGGGAAATATAATATACCAGTTAAATTAAATGGATAGTCAACGTTTAAATGAATATGAAATAATGGATCTTCAAATTGCATTGGATACAATTCATGATAGAAATTTTTATATTCTTCATCCGTTAAATCTGCTGGTGCTTTCGTCCATGCTGGGCTTGGATTATTAATGATATTGTCTACTTCTTGGTATTCTGTTTTGTAATCTTCAGGTGCATCTTCTGGCAATGGCAATGCTTCTTGCTTGGTTCCAAATTTTATTGGAACAGGCATAAATTTATTATACTTTGTAAGTAACTCACGAATTTTTGATTCTTCTAGAAAATCCAATGAATCTTCCGCAATGTGTAAAATAATCTCTGTGCCGCGTTCCGTTTTCGCATGTTCTTCCAACGTAAATTCTGGACTACCATCACAAATCCAACGGGCAGCTGGTGCATCCTTGTAGGATTTAGTAATTAATTCTACTTTTTCAGCCACCATAAATGCAGAATAAAATCCTAACCCGAAGTGACCAATAATACCTGAATCCTTTGCTGTGTCTTGGTATTTATTTAAAAATTCTTCGGCTCCAGAAAAAGCGATTTGATTGATGTATTTTTCAACTTCTTCTGAGGTCATTCCCAAACCTTGATCAATGATGTGTAATTTTTTCCCTTCTTTATCAATTTTCACTTCAATAATCGGATGCCCTAATTCTACTTTTGCTTCACCAATATTCACTAAATGTTTTAGTTTATTGGTAGCATCGGTAGCATTGGATACTAACTCACGTAAAAATATTTCGTGGTCGCTATATAAAAATTTCTTAATTAAAGGGAAGATGTTTTCAACTTGTACATTAATTTTTCCTGTTGCCATTTGTGTTTAATTATTAATTGTTAATGATAAATTGTAAATTTTTTAATTCACATTCATTATTCTCAAATACAATACCAAAGCAATTTGCACTGACAAATTTTCATTTTGCAACACAGTTAAATGACAATACGAAACAAGAAATTCCTTAGAACTGACAGAAAATAAAAAATCCCGAATAAATCGGGATTTTGTAGCGTGGCCGAGACTTGAACTCGGGACCTCAGCATTATGAGTGCTGCGCTCTAACCAACTGAGCTACCACGCCATTTATTTTTTGCAGCTCTTTTTAAAAGCAACTGATTTGGAACCTTCCCGATATGTATCGGGACACTCTAACCAACTGAGCTACCACGCCATTCTCTTGTTTGAAGAGGAGTGCAAATGTAAACAAATTTTTTAAAAAAACTTATTCATGGTGATATTTTTCATTTTTTAATATCGTGAAGGCCCGATATAATTGTTCAGTAAATAATAAACGTACTAATTGATGAGGGAAAGTAAAATCTGAGAGCGTCATGACAAGGTGTGATTTTTCTTTCACTTTTTGTGCAATTCCAAAACTTCCTCCTATTAAAAAAATTATTTTTGAAGGGGAAAGATTCATGATATGTTCCATTTTTTTAGCAAAATTGACCGATGTAAACTGCTTCCCTCTTTCATCTAATGAAATTAACAAGTCTTTTTCAGCCAATTTAGCAAAAATTAAATCGGCTTCTTTATCCATCAACTGTTCTTTGGGTAAATTCTTTGGAACCTTCGTATTATCGATATATACCAGCTTAAAAGAATGATAACGATTGATTCGTTTTGTATATTCTTCTATACCTGCTTCTAATAATTTAGAAGATTCTTTTCCTAAACTCCACAATTCAATTTGCATTTTTTATATTTTTATTGTTTTTTTTTGAAGTCACAAAAGTAATTCATATATTTGCACTCCCAAAATGGCTTCGTAGCTCAGCTGAATAGAGCGTCTCACTACGGATGAGAAGGTCTTAGGTTTGAATCCTAACGAGGTCACTGAATAAAATCCCAAACTACTTGTTTGGGATTTTTTATGCCTATTTTACAGGTTTTTCAGTAATTTTTAACTGTCAGAATAAGACTTTTTTAGGCAATTGTTTCACCAATGTTACACCAAAATGAATTTATGCAAAACTTAGTGTAACATGAACATCACATTTAGGCTGGAATACAATCCAGCAAAGGATTCCAAACAATCAAAACCAATATTTATCCGTTGTACACAGGACAGAAAACACAAGCGTATTCATACAGGAATTTCTGTAAAAGCAACAGATTGGAATAAACAGAAGCAACAAGTAAAAAAATCACATCCTCAGTATCAGGTTTATAATCAAATTATTCAAACCCAACTTAAAAAAGTATTGGAGACATACAATCAATTGATGACCACCAACAAAGAACTGAATTTGAATGCACTTACTGAAACCTTTGAAAAAATAGTTGAACAGCAGGATTTCTTTGTATTTGCCTTCAATACCAAACTGAAGGAAATTAAATCCCGTAACAAATTGGGGACCTACAAACGTTATGAAACTGCTTTACACAAATTTCAAGTATTTACATCAGGTAAATTACCTATACAAGAAGTTACTTATTCCCTTCTGAAGCAGTATGAAAACCACCTTATAAGCCACCACAAAAATTCAAGAGATACAATATCAGCTAATCTAAGTGTCATCCGTACCGTCATAAATGAGGCTATTAAACATGATTTGTACAAAGGAAGAAACCCTTTTGATCTTCTAAAACTAAAATATACAGATAATACTAAAGAAAAATTGACATTAGATGAACTACAACGATTCATTCATGCCCCTATTCCTAATATACCTTCTGTACAAATTGCAAAAGATTTCTTTTATGCTTGCTTTTTAGCAGAAGGAACCCGTGCAGGTGATATGATAGGTATGAAAAAAGAATATTTGCAACATGGCTGTCTTGTATTTTCACAACAAAAAACAGGTGCAAAAATGGTAATACCTGTTGTACCTGAATTGATGGAAATCTTCAACCGTTATCAAACAGTTGAAGGGAAATATTTCTTTCCTTTTTTGAATAAAGAACCTATTGTAAATGAAATTATTATAGGAAACAAACTGGCTTACATTAATAAGTATATAAAAGAAGTATGTAAGTATGCAGGCATCCTTAAAAAAGTAAGTTCTCATGTTGCCAGACACACTTATACAGACATTGCATTACAGGTTAGTGGAGGAAATATTTATCAGGTCCAACAAAGTCTGGGTCACAGTTCTGTTAAAACCACTGAAATTTACAGCCGCAACAGGGTAAATTTTAATAAGCAGTCTATGTTACCTGATATTTTAAAGTTGATTGAAGAAGAATAATTTTTTATGAATAATTTCCACTTGGTGCGTAGTACATACTTTTATACAAAAGCACTGAGTGGGAATTTTTTTATTTTATAGGATAATATTGTAATCGATGTAATATAAATTAATTGATATTTTAAAATTACATTTTATAAAACAGATGCTATTATTTGGTTACAGTTAATTATTTTATTGAGATTTATATTTTATAAACTTTTAAAATACATTCATACTATAGAAAAATACATTTCAAACATGAAAAGCAAAGGCCTCTACAAAATCGGCAAAATTGAAAACTTCTTTTTAACTGATTATTCTCTTCTATCCACATACTGTATTTTTTTATTGCTGAAAGATATTGTAAAATATCATTGGAAGTGAGGATTGGGTATTAAAAAAATATTGATATCGTGATTACACTTATTATTTGTAAGTATGTTAAATAAAAATCACAATGTAATTAATCCAAAATCAATGGTTGTAACTTCAACAAAACCTGTGTTTTTATTAATATTCGTAGAGGAAATAGAATTGTTTATTTCACTTCGAAATACTTCATTATTCGCAGCATCAAATATTCTTAATTGAAGTTCAGGTTTAAATTCACCAGTATCGGCCAATGGAAATATAAACTCTATTGCATTACTTTGATTGATTTCTTTAACAGCTATTTCATCGTCTTTTATTACATCTACATCAAATAATTTTACTAGATATTTTTCATTAGAATTCAGCAATTCAATATTTGCATTCACTTTTGCTATCATAAATATATTTTTTTAGAGGTACTATTTTTTATTTATTTTATCTTTTGCTCTTATTAAATGAAAGAGACTAAAATCTTAAATCATGCATTTGCAGTAAATGGGCTGTGCTTTTTTTATCATCTTTCACCAATGCTAACAATTCTAAAACATTTGATTCAATAGCATTATTAGGGCTTATTGCGCTCACAAGGCCATTTACATAATATATTATTGCATTAGTGAATTATCAAATTAGACTTCATAAAATGATTTAAATTACTCAACTTGCAATGAATCCCAAGTTATTCTCTAGAAGCAACTCTCTTAAATTATCGAATCTAAATTGATTAAGCTGGCTCCAATTAAGTATATATCTCGTAGTGCAGTGATTCAAAGCTTCTTGAAAAGGTATTTTATATAATTCCTGTAATTTATAGTTTGGATCAAATACTACAATTACTATATAATTTATTGGGGCATTTGCCGGGTAATCAATTTTTGACCATCGTGCATTAGTTGTATAAGCCTTCGCGTGTGATTT
>CANGUS010000096.1 GCA_947457085.1 Bacteroidota bacterium | reverse complement strand
ATTCAGCAGCATTTTCGCAAATTGCTATAGGTGAAGTTGCGCCTGATATTAAACTGCCCGATTCGTTGGGAAAATGGAAGCCAATGAGTGAAATAAAATCAAAATTAATACTATTAGACTTTTGGGCTGCGTGGTGCTATCCATGCATACTATCGATGCCAGATTTAAAAAAAATACATGAAAAATGGCACAATAAAGGCTTGATAATTTACACGGTTTCTTTAGATAAAAATTATTATGAATGGGTTAGCAAATCTAGAAAATATGAACTTCCCTTTATTTTAGTAAATGATCCATATGGATTTGATGGAAAGGCTTGTAAAGACTATCAAATTACATCCATCCCCAATAAAATATTAATTAAAGATGGAAAAGTAATTGGCGCCAACATGAGTTTATATGATATAGATAAATTGATAGAAAAAGAATTGAATAAATGAGGTTAATCTATTGTTTTATTGTTGTTTTGCAAATCATAAAATAATCAAATTAGTTGCTATACTCAATATTGAAAAATAAGTAATAAAACGAAATAAGTGTCATTCAAAATATATACAAAAACAGGCGACAAAGGTACTACAGGATTAATTGGAGGTACGAGAATTTCAAAAGCAGCTATTCGAATTGAGGCTTATGGAACAGTGGATGAATTAAACTCTTGGATAGGAACTATCAATACACATTTTCAATTTGAAGGGGTAAATACTTTATTGAAAAACATTCAAGATAATTTATTTACTATCGGCTCCGCTTTAGCTTGCGATCCGGAAAAAGATACTAAAATGTATATCCCCAATTTTGAAATAAACTCAATATCAGATTTGGAAAAAGCTATGGATAATATGAATGAGGAATTACCTGATTTGAAAAATTTCATTTTACCAGGTGGAGATAAAACAGCTTCATTTTGCCATATTGCACGATGTGTTTGCAGAAGAGCAGAACGAATTTGTGTAGCCATGCATGATGAAGGTCAACACCTAGAAGATTATGTTATCATCTATTTAAATAGACTATCGGATTATTTATTTGTGCTTTCTCGTTTTATTTTATCAAAAAACAAGGGAATTGAAACAATTTGGGAGGGAAAATAACCCCCAAACAAGATTATATATTTTTTACTTTTGACGACCACTTAGCATGGGTACAAAACTACAGTTTTCAAATTCTTCAATTGTCAACGTACCATCAAGCTCTTTTTTAATTCGAGTCATAATTTGTTGACTTGCATTTTCATCATCTCCTAAAGGCAAAACAAATAGTCCACCTGGTTTTAATTGCGCTACTAATTTTTCTGGAATAAAGGGTGCTGCCGCTGTAATTATAATTTTATCAAAAGGAGCATATTGAGGCAAGCCTAAATAACCATCTCCATAAAAAAATTTAATATTTCTATATTTTGAAAGGAAAGGATATGACTTTTTATTTTTTTCAAACAAATTTTTTTGTCGCTCAATGGTGAAAACTTTTGCACCCAATTCTGCTAAAACTGTTGCTTGATACACACTACCTGTGCCTATTTCGAGTACTTTTTCAAATTGATTGATTTGTAATAATTGAGTTTGATAAGCAACTGTATACGGTTGTGAAATTGTTTGACCTTCGCCTATTGAAAACGCCCTATCTTCATAAGCAATTTTATCAAAAGCTAAATCTAAAAAATAGTGTCGAGGAATATTATTCATTGCTTTGAGCACCACCTCATCTGTTATTCCTTTTTCTTTTAATGAATCAATGAGTTGTTGCCTTAACCCTTTATGTCTGTAACTGTCTGTCACTTCTACTGTATTCATTCTTCTTTATTCCTCTTTTTTATTTTCAATTACCCTGTAAAATTTAATCATGGTGGTATCGGTACTCAGTGAATTTCTTACAGACAAAGTATCTTCACCTATAAACTTATATTTTAAATAATATGACTTGTCTGATTGATTAGTGTACATATTTAGTTCATGCTTATTTTCGTCAATACTATATTGATATCCTTGAACGATTGTTAAAAAGTCTTTACCAGAATCATACGTTCCATTTTCAAAATACTCAAACCAATCCATTTCATTTTGCCATTTTCCAACTATCATTTTTTTATCAGATTTTTTACAAGCTGAAAATAAAATAAGCAGGACAAAAAATAAAATAGAGAAATTAATATTTGCGTTAGCGCTCTTATACATTCATAAAATTTAAGAATTGAACAATCAATTATTCTGCCATCATCTCCATGATAACTTCAGAAATATTTTCTGCATTAGGTTTTGAAAAATAATCTCCATCTGTTCCATAAGCTGGTCTGTGGGCTTGTGCCGACATTGTTCTTGGAGCAACATCTAACCATTTATATCCACCTTGTATTTCCATTACTTGTTGGAACATAAAAGCAGAAGCACCACCTGGCACATCTTCATCAATAAAAATAATACGATTTGTTTTCTTTAATGATTCAATGATTACATGATTTATATCGAAAGGCAATAGTGTTTGAACATCCACTAACTCGCATGAAATTCCTGCTGGTTCTAAATATTCTTTTATTGATTCTTGAATAATACGTAAAGTAGAACCATAAGAAACAATGGTAATATCATCACCTGAGTTTATAATCTCTGGAACGCCTAAAGGAATAGTAAATTCTGTTAAATTAGATGGCATTTTTTCTTTTAAACGATACCCATTCAGACACTCAACAACCACAGCTGGTTCATCAGATTTAAGCAAAGTTGAATACATCCCTGCAGCTTGCACCATGTTTCTTGGCACACAGATATTAATTCCACGAAGTGCATTAATAATCATTCCCATAGGCGATCCACTATGCCATACTCCTTCTAATCGATGACCACGAGTTCTAACAATCAAAGGACATTTTTGTCCACCTTTAGTTCTCCATTGCATAGTAGCCACATCATCACTCAATGGTTGAAGGCCATATAATAGATAATCTAAATATTGAATTTCGGCAATAGGGCGTAAACCTCTCATGGCCATACCGATACCCTGACCCATAATTGTTGCTTCTCGAATTCCTGCATCAAAAACTCTCCAATTACCATGCTTTTCTTGCAAACCAGCAAATCCTTGATTTACGTCACCAATATTACCTACATCTTCTCCAAAAGCAAAAACTTTAGGATTCGTTGCTAAGACATGATCAAAATATTTATTTAATATCTCAAAACCATTCAAATAGGTCTCTTCATTAAAAATTGGCTTAACTTCTTGAACTTTTAAAACTTGTTTTTCAGAAATAGAATGCAAGGTAGAATTGTATTTGTCTTTAGCATCCATTTTTAAGCCTTTATAAAAACTTCGTAAATTATCTGTAGCTGAAGAACTTCCTGCAATGCGCAAAACTTTATCTATTGTTTTCATTACATCTTTGCGCAATGGTTCGCGAATAGCATTTAATTCTTTTACATAAGAAGCAATTTTTTCTGCATGTTCATTCCCTTCAAAAACAATGTTGTTACATAACTGTGTAGTGTCTGCAATTTGTTTTTTTATTGGAGCAATGAATTTTTCCCATGCATTTTTCTTAGCTGTTTGAACAGTTTCTTTAGCTTCATTTTCAATTTGATTCAATTCGTCTTCTGTTGCAATGGTATATTCGACAATGAATTCTTTCAATTTCTTAATACAATCCATTTCTTTTTCCCACTCTAAGCGCTCTTTACTTTTGTAGCGTTCGTGCGATCCTGAAGTTGAATGGCCTTGGGGTTGAGTAATTTCTTGCACATGGAAAATACATGGGACATGATTTTCTCGCACATGTTCGATTCCTTTTTTGAAAACTTCACACATTGAAGCATAGTCCCAACCTTTTACTTTGTAAATATTTACACCCCCTAATTGTTCGTCATATTGAAATCCACTTAACAATTCAGAAATAGAATTTTTGGTAGTTTGGTATTTTCTAGGAACTGAAATCCCATATCCATCATCCCAACAAAAAACGGCTAAAGGAATTTTTAAAACACCAGCAGCATTCATTGTTTCCCAAAATAATCCTTCACTGGTTGATGCATCGCCAATAGTTGTAAAACAAACTTCATTTCCATTTTTTGAAAATTTAGAATCTTTCAATAACTCCTCATGTTTGCGATATAATTTAGAGGCAAAAGCTAAACCTAAACCACGAACCATCTGACCAGCAGTAGGTGAAATATCTGAGCTACAATTTTTAGTTTTTGTCAAATCTTTAAACAGGCCATTTTCATCTAAAAAACGAGTTCCATAGTGCCCATTCATTTGACGACCAGCACTGCTTGGCTCTGCTTGAACATCAGGATTCGCATATAATTGAGAAAAGAAATTTTCTATAGTGCTCATTCCACTTGAAAACATAAAAGTTTGATCACGATAATATCCAGAACGAAAATCCCCTTCTTGAAATACTTTTGCCATCGCAATTTGTGCAACTTCTTTTCCATCACCAAAAATTCCAAATTTAGCTTTACCAGTCAATACTTCTTTACGTCCTAAAAGACTTGCTTCACGGCTTTCTACTGCCGTTCTGTAGTCGTTTAAAACTTCTTCTTTAAAATCTTGAAATGATATCTTTTCTGTATTTAGGGCATTCGTCATTGTAAACAATTATAATATATAGTGTATTTTAAAAATACAAAAATACTATACTAAAACGTCTATTCACAATAAATTTGTAAATTAAAATTCCTTGTTAAAGACAATGCAGTTAACGATGGCTTAACTGAGAAAAAATTTCTATTTAAACCTTTAGATATATTTTTGGTCTAGAAATAACATTAAAAACATTTACAATGAAAAAAACGATATTTTTATTAAGCGCGTTCGCACTATTTAGTACATTGACATTTGCACAAAACAAAAAAGCTGATTCTAAAAAAGTTACTAAATCTGCTGAAAAAATGCAAAACAAGGTAGTTGCTCCAGCAAAGGCAAACCCTGCTCCTGCTGTACAATCTGCTCCCGTACAAACTACAACGCCTAACCAAAATCCTGATTTAAGCATGAAATTTAATACTGAAGAGCATGTATTTGGCACGATACCTGAAGGTCCTGCTGTTAGTTATGATTTTGAATTTAAAAATATAGGTAAAGAACCAATTATACTAAGTGGTGTTCAAGCTTCATGTGGTTGTACTACTCCAACATGGACAAAAGAACCAATCGCGCCAGGAAAATCAGGCAAAGTTTCAGCTACATACAACACACAAGGAAGACCAGGAAGTTTTGTAAAAACAATCACAGTAAATTCTAATGTTGGATCTAAAATAATTAAAATTTCTGGAAATGTTGAAAAAGCACCTGAATCATCAGTACCGGCAAACAACAACAGCATGATGAAACATTAATTCATAACACATTACAACATAAAAATATTTAATAGATGAAAAATATATTCGCAATTACACTTTTTATTTTCGCTTGCTTAGGAGCAAAAGCGCAAAACAACAATCCCAATGCACCTGTTTTTAAATTTACTAGTGAAACACATGATTTTGGGAACATAAAAGAGGGACCAATCGCGTCTTACGATTTTGTATTTACAAATACAGGTAGAGAACCTTTAATTATTCAAAGTTGTTCTGCTTCTTGTGGTTGCACTACTCCAGATTGGACAAAAGAGCCAATTGCACCAGGTAAATCAGGTAAAATTTCGGTAAAATATAACACACAAGGCAGACAAGGAGGATTTAACAAAACTGTTTATATCGCTTCAAATGCTAAATGTGATAAAGAACGTTATGAAATATATATTAAAGGAAATGTAACCCCAGGACAACCAGTAGAAAGTGCTCCTGTAAAACATTAATTAATTTAATATTTTCTTAAAAAAGCTACATTTTTTCAATGTAGCTTTTTTTATATCTATATTTTTTTGTTACTTTGATTGAAAGCATGAATTTATCTATACTTATTGCAAAGAAAATAGCTGTTTATGAGAAAAAATCGTTCTCGTTATTCATTTCTCGTATAGCAATACTAGCCATTGCATTAAGTGTTTCCGTAATGATAATAGGATCTGCTATCACTCGGGGTTACCAGGAACATATTAGTCAAAAATTTTATGACTGCTGGGGACACCTTAACATCACTAATTTTTCTCCTGATCCATCCAATATTATTAATACAGATAAAATCCTCTACGATTCAACTCTAGTTAAGCAATTAAAAAACACAGCTCATGTGATAGGGGTACAAGCATATGCCCTACAATCTTGCATTATAAAAACAAATGATGGAATTGAAGGCATTGTACTTAAAGGACTAAATAATGCAAGTGGCTTTAAAACAGTTGAACAATTTCTAGTAGAAGGCAGACCAATAAGATTTCAAAAAGACAGTTTTTCAAATGAAATAGTAGTGTCAAAAACAATGGCAGCTCGATTTGATTTAAAATTAAACGACCGAGTTATTTTATATTTTTTTTCTGGATTAAATGATGTTCCCAGAGCAAGAAAAGTTTTGATTGTTGGCATTTTCAATACTGGATTAGAAGAATATGATAAATCATTTGCATTGTGCGACTATCGATTGATTAATCATTTAAATAAAGAATCCAATGATTTGATTCAGGGATATGAAATTACCCTAGATGATATAAAAAACAGCTTGCAAGTTGAAAAAGAAATATTTAATCAATATTTAGAATCGCCTTTAGAAATATACTCGCTCGAGAAACGATTTGGCAATGTGTTTTCGTGGCTTGAGATGATGAAAATGAATGAAAAAATAATTATCATCATCATGATGATAATTGCATTAATTAATATGATTTCTGCTTTATTAATTCTTATTCTGGAACGCACTCCAATGATTGGTATTTTAAAGTCTTTGGGTATGAGTAATTTGAAAATTCAATTCATATTTCTTTACAGTAGTTTTTATATAATTGGCATTGGACTTATTTTAGGAACTACCATTGGAGTGGGTTTATGTTTAATCCAACAAAAGTTTGGATTTTTAAAATTAGATGAAGCAACATATTTTGTAAATAAAATTCCAATT
>CANGUS010000095.1 GCA_947457085.1 Bacteroidota bacterium | reverse complement strand
TGCAAAAAATGAATGATTCTATTTCGACCCAACATCAATTTTTAAAAGAATCCGATTATGTATTCATTACCTTAGGTTCATCGTATGCCTATTATTTATTGGATCAAAACTGTTATGTAAGCAATAACCACAGAGCCCCTTTAAATCAGTTTAGGAAAGATTTACTAAGCATCGAAACCATGACCAATGCATTGACGGCCATGCAAGAAAAAATGAAGGTATTGAATCCCAATGTAAAATTTGTGTACACTATCAGCCCTGTGCGACACAGTCGTGATGGAGTGATCGAAAACAACAGGAGCAAAGCCAGGTTGTTAGAAACCGTTCACAGTTTGCCAAACCATTATTATTTCCCTTCCTACGAATTAGTCATTGATATACTTCGAGATTATCGCTTTTATGATATCGATTTAGTGCATCCCAATTATCCAGCTACAGCTTATGTTTGGGAACAATTTAAAACACATTGCATTGAGCCCAGTTGTTTCCCTATCATGAAAAAATTAGAACAACTTCATAAAGCCAAAAACCATAAACCCAAAGACATTCACAGCCAAGCTCATCAACAGTTTTTAAAAGACCATCTTCAACTTTGCAACGAGTTGAAAACAACTTTTCCTTATTTACAACTGGAGGAGGAAATGAATTACTTTCTTTTATAATACTCTTTTCTATCATAAAGTCTTTGTCTCACTGTGCGCGTAATTTTATATAGATATGATTGCGAAACTGACGCTTTGGGCAGTTGAAGCCATCTCAGTGTTAATCGTTTTCATGCCGAGTTAGTGATGTTATGCATAAAAAAAGCCTCTCAAAAGAGAGGCTTTTTGTGATAAATTGTAAACAATTAGAAGTGTAATGTTAAGTTCATTGAAGTAGAACTTACATTTCCAAAGTTAATGTCTGAAGATGATTTACCTTTAACTTCAACAGTTCCTCTTTTGTAGTTAGAAGCACCGTTTGCTGCAACTTGTAAGCCATAGTTGTATTGTGCACCAATTGACATTTTAGGGAAGATGAAATATTCAGCACCAATAAAACCATTAACACCTAAGTTAATAGACGTTCCAGCATTAAAAGTACCATTTGCAACAGTGTTGTTTGTTTCACTCCATTTTTCAGAAGCAAATCCTACTAATGCATCAGCACCATAGAATCCTTGTAAACGAGTAGAACCTCTTCTCCACTCTTTACCTAATCCTAAGTTTACGTTTAATGTAGAAGCTTTGTAAGTAGCGAAATCATCTACGCCACCTGGAGTAGTTCCATCAGTTAAATTATTACTTCCAAAACCTACATTCGCAACTACTCTGTATGCTGATTTAGCATCAATGAATTTTTTTCCAACCAAAGAGTTCGCAGTAACGTTTCCTACTGTAGGTGCAAAGTTATCTGTGTTACCATTAAACAAGTTACCTACGTAGTTGAAAACACCATTCGCATTGAAGCTAATAGCCCAGTCATTCGCTTCTGGTAAATAGTTTTCACCTTTTTTTGATTTCAAATTTTGTGCGTCAGCAAATCCAACTGCCATAAACGCTGCCATTGTTAAGATAATTTTTTTCATGTTTATTTTTTTTATTTAAAAATTAATAAGTCAAATATAACATATTTCATTAATAAATCATTTTTTTAATGTATTTTTTTTATATATTTTTTTCTCTTTTTTTTGGTATAAAACCAAATGATTTGCCAACTGAATCATCCTGAAATTATAATTTTCATCTAACCATATCTATTACATAACCAATGGATTACATATTATTTAGGTCTAAGAAGCGCTTTTTCACTCGGTTTTACTCTGCGTAATCCGTAGGTCTGTTGGTTCTTTGCACCATAGTTTATACTGCACAGAGGTTTTATCCTCTGCATGGTAGCTAGCAAAATCTGCACAACCTGTTTCACTTGTTGCATTCCTATTTTGACTGTCTGCATTGTCACTTACAAATTCTGCACAGCTATTTTCCTTTCATGCATAGTCGTTTTCCTTTTTTGCATTCCTATTTTAATTGTCTGCATTGTCGCTTACAAAGTCTGCACAGCTATTTTCTTTTCATGCATAGTCGTTTTCCTTTTTTGCATGGGTATTGTAATTGTCTGTATAGTTCTTTACAAAGTTTGCGCTGCTACTTACAAAGTCTACATGGTTGTTTTCACTGCTTGCACTGTTAATTATAAAGTCTGCACTGTTGTTTTGATTTTTTGTAGCGTTATTTCTTCATGTATCTTTTGATGTGGAGAGTTGAAGTTCCTGTCTCATCAAATGAGATAAAACCCCTGCTCAATCATTGAAATAATAAAAAACGCAGCGTCTTAGACGCTGCGTTGTAAAATGTGAATTGTTTTTTTTAGAATTTCCGAACTGCACGTACAGCATAATTGTTGTACTTTTGACTATAGAAAAAAGTTGAAGAGTTGGTATTGAAGCAAAGCGCATCCCAGCCGTTCGTACCAAAATACTCTGAACTACTCCAATACATGATGGAAGTGCCACCAAGATTTTGAAAAAGTACATAAAGTTCACCCGCACTTGGCAGATACCAGTCGCTATAACCGTTTAAAACTAAATCACCACAGAGGCGAGCAGCAATCCCTGCAGTGCCACATCCGTTCATAATAGCAATAGTTTTTAGGTTACCTTCACCAACAAAACCAAGGAAGCTATCAGTACCTATGTAAGATCCTGGACATCCCCATTGTGCTCCTGCACTTTGATCGCTAGGAGCAGCAATTAATCCATGAGGGGTATTCGCATTATATCCCGAATCACCAGGTTGTAATAGGTATGCTACAATGCCTCCCTGAAACATTTGACCAATTGTAGGAATTGAAGGGGGAGGGTCAGTAGTAAATACAACCTGATTGCCATAAGCTGTACCTACACCGTTAGTTGCATAGGCTCTTACATAATAGGTTTTACTTCCTAATAAGCCTGTCATGTTACTTGTAAAGCTGCCAATGCCACTTCCGTCAATTGTTTTTGTACTCAATACCACTGTAGGGTTACTAATGGTATCCCAACAAATACCATATTCTATTATGGGATCTCCTCCATCATTAATGATATCTCCACCACTGATAGCAGTGTTGTATGTTATACCACTAACTGATGTAGTAACGCTTATATTCGGCAAAACTGCTGGACAATCTTCCCATGTAGGTGCACCATTACAAAATTTTAATGTTTTTGTTTGATTACCTGGGACTGATATTGCTGGAGGAGGTACACTCACCCAAGCAGTTCCATTCCAATACATCATTTGTCCAGCTGCCGTTCCATTCGGGAATGTCCCTTGTGGTCCCATTGCTCCTGTTGGGCCCACAGGGCCTTGAGGACCCGTAGCACCTGTTAAACCTTGAATACCTTGAATACCTTGTGGACCGGTTGCCCCAGTTAAACCGATTGGTCCTTGTGGACCTGTTGCGCCAGTTAATCCAGTAGCTCCTGTAGCACCCGTTGGACCTGCAGGACCTGTTAAGCCGATTGGCCCTTGCGGTCCAGTAGCACCTGTTAATCCTGTTGGACCTTGTGGCCCTGTGGGCCCTGCAGGCCCTTGAGCTCCTTGTGGACCAGGGGTTCCATTGGCACTAAACAATGCATAGGGTACACTCATTAATTCATTCGTACCTGCAATGGTATAAGCCGTTCCACCATTTGGGTCGGTTTCTGTTTTTATAAAATAAGGACCAGCGCCCCAGTTAATTCCCGCAAAGGTACCTACAACAGCGGTACCGGTTCCAATTTCTAAACTCACCAATCCATTGGCATTAGTAGTGGCTGTTTGAGTTTCTACATATACCGAAGCACCAAAAATAGATCCTTGTAAAATACTAATTCGTATCCCTACTGTTGAAGATGCCACCAACTCATTGTTACTCTTGCGTATCACCGCTTGGTAACTCATTTTTTGTGGTGCTTGGGCAAATACACTCACTGTTAATAATAGTCCAGCGACTATAGAATAAATTTTTTTCATTGTTTTAGTTTTTTATAATTTTAAATATTTTTACTTCGTTGTTTGCATTGATTACTTTCAAAAAATAGGTAGCCGTCGCTAAGTTTTCCATTTGGATGGTTTCGGTGCGATTGATAATTTTTCTGCGTTCGATGATTTTTCCGCTTAGGTCACACAATTGAAAGTGCAAGGTTTCACTGATATCATTTCCTATACTCAAGGTTAAATGATGAGTAGTTGGGTTGGGATATGCGCTGATATCCAAATAAATCAACGAATTTTCGATGCCCAATACCACCGAAATTTCATAAGGTTGTTGCACGCCTTGTGCTACCGAGCCAGTCGTTCCGGTATGGGTGGTATACACAATTTGTCCGACCGAGTATGCAACACTACCTCCAGTACCTGTAGCATCACCACCTGCAGCTGGATTGGCTTGTTGTGCTTGTGCTGATAGTCCGAAACCTAACAACAACAAACAGAGTTTTGTTTTTTTATGTTTCATTATTTTTTATTTTAAAACGCAACGAATTTAATACTTCTTCTTCAAATAAAATATGTCAGATATGACATATTTTGTAATTGTTCATAACGGTGGTTTTTTGAGTAGTTGAATCAAGTTTACTCAGTCTGCTTCCAATCTTTCCGGAAAGGTACCAAGCAATCTAGGCTCTGCTTATTTCATTTAAATCGTTATGTATTACAAAATAAAAATACGAAGGCAAAAGCCTTCGTATCACATAAAAAGATAAATTGATAAATCGTTATATTTTACTAACCAATACAGATGCATGCGCAACTACGCCTTCTTCTCTACCCACAAAACCCAACTTTTCGGTCGTGGTTGCTTTGATTGATATTAAATCGATGTCAATTCCTAAACAATCGGCAATGGCTTCTTGCATGGCTGCAACATGCGGTTTTATTTTAGGCAATTCTAGGCATACAGTGCTGTCGATATTCACCACTTGAAATCCTTTTTGCTTTAAGATTTCATTGCTTTTTCGCAACAAAATCTTACTGTCAATGTCTTTAAAAGCTTGATCATTATCAGGAAAATGCGTACCAATGTCACCTGCATTGACTGCACCCAACATCGCATCGCAAATTGCATGTAATAGTACATCAGCATCTGAGTGGCCCAAGGCACCTTTTGTGTGAGGAATTTTTATACCTCCCAACCAAAAATCTCTTCCTTCTACCATTTGATGATAATCGATGCCGTATCCTATTCTGTACATATTTGTTTAATTTATTTGAAATAAAAATGTCATGTTTTGCAAAGCTAAACATGACATTTTACATTTTATTGGTATTTAATTATTTTATTTTTTGTTGCGAGCTTCTTTTTTTGGATCTTTTTTAGCATCTTTTCCGTTTGGCAATAAAATAGTGTTTAATTTATCAACATCAAAAATCAAAGAAAAACGAACCGTGTTCGATAATGGATTTCTTGCAATACCCGAACCTGAAGGAACCACATACGCTAAGTTTAATCCAAACATGCTATATTTTACGCCCACTCCAAGAGATAAAAAACGACGATCTCCTTTCATTCTAGATTCATAAAAATACCCTGCACGAGCAAAAAATTGATTTTGATAAGCATACTCTGCACCAAAACTCAACATCACTTCTTTCAACTCTTCACTAGCTCCACCAGAAGCATCGCTGAAAGATCCTAAGATACCACTCACCACACTTTTATTGTTGATTTTTTCTACATCAATAAAAGAGTAGTCATCTGTAGAATCAATATATACCCAATGCGGTGAAGGAGCCAATAGTTTGTTCGCATCCAATGCAAAAGTTATTTTATTGAATTCATCAATGTTATAGTTATAGGCAACACCCAATCCTAAGTTAGTAGGTAAAAAGTCTTTACGACCACTTCCATAACTCATTTTGTTACCTAAATTAGTTAAAGACAATCCAGCATTAATAGAGGATGCCAGTCCTGTTTGTTCGTTCGCTTTAAATTCTTTTGTATAAAACATCCCTAAATCTACTGCAGCTGAAGTTCCTGGTTTGTATGTAGAACCATTTTGATTGGCAGCACCATTGATAATATTTGAATGAATCACTTTACCAGCTACTCCAATTGCTAAATTATCAGAAAGTTTACGAGAGTAACCAATATCAAAAGCAAATTCTCTAGGATTTCCGGTACCAATCGGTTGTGCATCTACATTGGTGTAATTGATGCTCCCTAAATTAAAATAACGTAAACCAAAACTTACGGCTTGGTTTTTGTTATCCTCTTCTCCAAATTTTGCATATCCAGAAATATAAGCTAAGAAAATATCTGGAACTAAATCTTTTAACCATGGAGTATAGGTGACTGAAACACCAGCCTCTTGCTCTGCCATTGCCAACTTAGAAAGGTTCCAATATTGTGCATTGGCATCCGGACTAATTGCTATTCCTACATCACCCATCCCTCCCGAACGAGCGTCAGGACTGATTCTCATAAATGGAACAGCTGTTGTAATGGTAGTGTAATCAGGTCCTGTGCCAGAACCTCCTGTGTTTGTTTGCGCGTTAGATTTAGCAGCTACTAAACTTATAGCAAGTACAGCAACTGACTTTAAAATATCCATCTTCATTTTATCTATTATTTGTTTATGTACATTTTTTGTCAAAGGCAAATATAAGTTTTAAAGAAATTAAGTTACAAATATAAGGTAAACAAATAGTTATCATTTCAGAATGATTAATTTTTCTAGTTTAGTGTCTGAAAAACCAGATTGAGACTTAACATGCAATTTATAGACATAAACCCCATTGCCAATTCTGTCACCATATTCATCTAAACCATCCCACTCGATATTGTTGATTCTTGTTCCTTCAGAAGTAATTTGTTCTTTGATGGTTTTTACCACTTTACCTGTCATGGTCATTATTTGTATTGATACCGATAATGCTTGATTCGGCATGTTGTGTTCAAACATAAACTGGGTTTTGGTAGAAAATGGATTTGGATAATTATATACATTTTTTATCAATCCTTTGGTGGAGCTCACTACTTCAAAAGTAATGGTAGTTTCAGATGAGTTGTTTAAAATATCCCAAGCTTTGATGGTTAGCGTGTGCGTTCCTTCT
>CANGUS010000094.1 GCA_947457085.1 Bacteroidota bacterium | reverse complement strand
TGCTAATAGAATGCGCAATGTTCATTACGGCATCTTTTATTTCATTGGTAGAAAAGTTAACAGCCAACGGAATTTTATTTGAACTAGGTAAGTTGTTTTTAGATATTGAATAAACAGGCCAAATACATGCCATGTTATTGGAGATATGCTTCACTTCTTCCAATGAAACAGCGCCTGCAGTATGTATGATTAGCTTGTTTTTTAGAATTTCGTTTGTTTGAAAGTTTTTTAAAGCATCGTCATTGATTGCTAAAATTACAACATCAACAGTTTCATTCATCGCTGAAATAGTATCCGAAAAATCACAGGATAAAATATTCGCTAACACTTTCGCATGTTCAATATTGCTTGATATGACTTGTGAAATGATGTGCTGAGAATTCAATAATTTTTTACCTACAAAATGGGCTACATTTCCTGAACCAACTATGCAAATCTTGTATGACGAATGTTGAATATTGAGTGACATATAAAAAAACTATTAAACGAAATTAATCATTAACAGTTAACCAATAAACATTATTTTACTTGCTCTCCATTTTTATAATAGGCACCAACATTTCCTCAAGAGAAACGCCGCCATGTTGAAATGTATTTTTAAAGAAATTTACATAATGATTGTAGTTGTTCGGGTAGCATAAATAACCATCATGTTTCGCAAAAATAAATGAAGAATTAAAATTGGGTTTTGGCAATCCTATTTCGTTTGGTTCTTTAAACGCGAGTACTACTTTGTTTTCATAATTTAAATTTTTTCCATGCTTGTATCTAATATTGGTAGTTGTTTGCTTATCTCCAATTACTTTACTCGGCGATTTAACTTGCACACTTCCATGATCCGTGCCCACAATTAATTTTATATTTTTATCGGCTACTTTTTTTAATGCTTGATGTAAAGGGGAGTGCTCAAACCAACTATTCGTTATAGATCGGTAAGAAATTTCATCATTGGCTAATTCTTTCAATACTTCCATTTCGGTTCTTGCATGAGAGAGCATGTCTACAAAATTATAAACGATTACATTTAAGTCGTTATGCAATAAATTACCAATGTTATTGACCAATTGTTCACCTGCAAAATGATTGGTTACTTTCGTGTATGAAAATTTAATATCACCCAAGCCATTTCGATTTAATTGATCTTGCAAAAACTGTTCTTCATACAAATTTTTACCTCCATCTTCATCGTCGTTTTTCCATTCTATTGGATATTTTTTTTCAATATCGATAGGTAATAAGCCCGAAAAAATAGCATTTCTGCTATATTGGGTAGTGGTCGGCAAAATAGCCAACATAATTTCTTCTTCTAAAATTTTATAGCTTTCGGCAAATTTTGATTGAATGGTTCTCCATTGATCGAAACGTAAATTATCAATTAAAACAAAGAAAACCGGTTTGCCTTTTTCTAATTGAGGAAAAACTTGTTTTTTTAACAAGGTGTTGCTCATCACAGGCGCTTTATCACTATCTTTTATCCATTTTGTGTAGTTTTTGTCTACGAACTTGCAAAATTCATTGTTGGCTTCTTCTTTTTGAGATTGATGAATTTCTTGCATTTCTGGGCTGTTCGATTTCTCCATTTCCAATTCCCAGTATACAATTTTTTTATACAACTCACACCATTCTTTATAATCAGGGTTGTTGTTTAGTGCCATAAACAAATTTCTAAATTCTTGTTGATAGGTAGACGTTGTTTTTTCGCTCACGAGGGTTTTGCTATCAATGATTTTTTTCAGCGTCAGTAAAATTTGATTGGGATTTACTGGTTTTATCAAATAGTCAGTGATTTGTGCGCCAATGGCATCTTCCATAATGTGTTCGGCTTCATTTTTAGTAACCATCACCACCGGAATATGGGTATTGTACTCTTTTATTTGCGACAGGGTTTCTAAGCCCGTCATGCCCGGCATACTTTCATCTAATAAAATAACATCCACATGATTTGCTTTGACATATTCCAACCCGTCATATCCATTTGAAATGCGTTCCACCTCATAGCCTTTGTTTTCTAAAAACATAACTTGCGAAGCCAATGAATCCATTTCATCATCAATCCAAAGAATTTTTGTGCTCATATTTTTTATTTTTTACAAATGTATACTTAATGCACTTAGAACGTTCTTTTTAAGAAAAAATTGTGAATTAGGAAGTCAACTCTAAATTTTCTGTAAACATCTTTTGAGATTTGATAGATTATGAGTCAAAAAAAACAGCGTATTCTAAAATGAAGTACGCTGTTCTAAATATTTTCTTAAACAAAAAGATTGAGTTAAAAAGAGATCGAAAAAAAGAAAATTTTTCAAATTCCCTAGCTGCGAGAAAACTTAATGGTTTACTTCTTTTTCAAACTTTCTCTTTCTTTTTTTGTATGAAATAAATAGCCCAATTTAATGCCACCATTGATCACTAAAAAAGAATTGGAGCTAGGGTTGTTGGATAAACGATTGTATAAATAATAAAAAGAAGTGTAATCGCTTACGCTAGCGAAATCTCTGTTTATTATTGGTCTTGTATCAAACCCATAGCCAATACCACCATATATTTCCAAGGAAGCTCTGTTCGACATAATCCATTGCTTGCCTAATTCTGCAATAAGGGCTCCTGTAAAAATAGTTGTTTTTTTAGTTGAGATATTGTTGCTCATATTTATCGAATAGGTGTTGTATTTAAAACCACCTAAGTATGCAGAAGGTCTGAAAAAACTACCTTGTAAAATATGTCTGCTTCTTGATCCTCTGACAATATAATCTGGTGTAAAACTAAATTTATATCCAGCACCAACCATCAATCCTGCTTGTTTTTTATAATAATATTCTACTAGGTTAGAATTGGGTCTGTAATAGCTATATGGATAAGGTCGTTGTCCAATACCAATAAATGTACTATGCACTTCCCACGACTGCCCTTGTTTCACACCTTTCTCAAAGGAAATATGCAGGTGGCAAAAAATAGGGGACAGGAAGCCAATTTTCAAATTGTTTTTATGCATTTCAGCTATTGAAACTTTGGCAGAAATAGATTGTTCAAACTTTTCAATTCGTCCGCTTGCATATTCTATTTTTTCAATCTCATCTTTTTCAATACTAAATACAGGGCCATCCTGGTTGTCGAATTCTTTGTATTTAATTTCATCAAGTCCCACTTCTGATATTTTTGCCTTGATAAACTTTTTTGAATTTCTTGGGTATATTCTATCTTGAGCTAACAAAGTAGTTGAAGCAAATAGAAATAAAGTAAAAAATAAAAATAGGATGCGTTTCATGATCTTGTAATTTTTATGCTAAGTTAATGTTTTAAGAATTTTGATATTTAATTGACAGGGGTATTCAATTTTATTTCTTTTCATATTTTCTTTTTCTGAAGAAGAAATAAGCATTTGCAAAAATAAGTACCAGTGCAATAGGTAAACCAATATTTACAATCTGCCATTTTAGTTTTTCGTTTTTAATCCGAGCCATGTCTAACAATCGTAATTTTTCACTTTTGCTTCTAGCTTCCAATAAATTTACGTCTTCAGTTAAGTACTCCATGCAGTTCAATATGAAGTTTTTATTGGCAAACATTTGTTCTGTGAATTTATAATAGCCTGATTCCATTGGCCCTCGAGCCTGAGAAAAATCATTCATAGGAACATTCCCATCTGACACTACAATCATTTTATTCTCTTTTTCACAAGCCGTTTTATAGTCTTGGTTTAATGAGTCTTCATATATTTTGATAAAATGAGGATCAATTCTATTAGCAAATAACGATTTAAATTTACCTTCTAATAATACTGCCATCGGAATGTTTGCTTCTCTAAACATTTCAGGGGTAGGTTTAAATTTTAAATTACTTAAGCTAATTCTTACTGGTGCAGGTACGCGTCTACTTCTATTAGAAGATGTAAGTAAAATGGTTTTTTTAACTTCTGGATTGGCAATGGTATCCATGCTACTAGCCATCATAAACATCACCGCATCCATATTATTTACGATAGGATGTTTTGAGGTAGGAATGCTGTAAGGATAATATGACCAAGGTAATAATTTAATGTCTGGTTGATTGCCTATCATGCCTACCGTTACTGGTATTGGGTTCGCTTGTTGGTAGTCTTCTATAAAATCGGGATTAATACGAACTCCGTAATTAAACAACATGTCTTCTAGATTTAAATTATAGTCCATGGCCATAGTAGCGGAACTATTTTTTAAGGAGTCCATATCATATTTTAATTGCTCAATACACCATAAAATTCTACCACCATGCATTACAAATTGATCTAGTTTAAATTTATTTTGCTCATCAAAAGTAGTAGTTGGTGAAATAATAAATGCAGTGGTATAAATATTCGGGATGCCAATAGTGTGCGATAAATCAATCGTGTCTAAATCATATATTTTTTCTAAAGAGTATAGAATGTCAATCGTATTCATGCCCAAAAGCTCCATGTTTCCTGCCACAATAGCTACTTTCTTTTTGTCGGGTTGACGTAATTTTTTTATCGCGGAAGCAAACTTGTATTCTAGCATGAGCGATGCATGATGTAATTTTTCGTCAGGCGACATGCTCAAATGACTCTCTAATAAATTAACCGGTTCTTCTTTTCCATTGATAGAAACAAGAGCGGATGGATAAATAATTTTTTGAGAATACCCTTCATCTTCATCTTGCTGTACTTGTAAATTAACAGGATTAATGCCTTTGTTGGCTAGTACTCCAAAGACGGTTTCTTTTTCTTTTTCATTTTTACCTTCTAAAGGATTGATAAATTCAAATCGAATGCGGTTGCCACCATACACTTTAAATTGTTGAAGAACTTCTCTAGTAGATTCTTGCAATCGTTGAAACCCTGCTGGAAAACTTCCTTTTAAATAGACTTCAATTACTACATCTTCATTCAAAGTTGTAAGTAAATCTTTTGTTGGAGTGGATAGTGAAAATCGTTTTTCTGAGGTTAAATCAAATTGTTTGTGAAATTTAGAGCTAACGATGTTAAGCATCACCAATATGATGGCAAGCAATGCAAAACGAGTAATCATTTTTTGTTTGATAGATTTATTTTCTTTCATTTTGTTTCTTAAAATCGGGTTCTACTTAATTCCATTTTCTTTTTCCTAAAGCAATTCTCGCAGCTAAAATAAACAACGCAATCACACTCATAAAATATATCATGTCTCGAGAGTCAATGAGTCCTCTGCTAATGGAGTCATAATGAAATTGCATGCCTATTTGGCTCAAAATATAATCGATTCCGTTATCAAACATAGGTATTTTGCTTATGGTCTCAAATCCTGCAAACACAATAAAATTAATAAAAACCGCTATTAAAAATGCAATCACTTGATTGTTTGAAATAGAGGATGCAAATAATCCAATAGAAGTAAAAGCGCCACATAAAAAAAGCAAACCAATGTAGGAGCCTATAATTGCACCTGTGTCTACATTGTTTTTGATAACTGATAAACTAGCTAAGGTAATTACGTATAACAAGGTAGGAAATATTGCAAAAACAACAATGAGGGAGGAAGCGAAAAATTTACCTAAAATAATTTCTCTGTCTTTTAAAGGAAGTGTAAACAATACTTCAATAGTGCCTGCTTTATATTCATCTGAAAATGAGCGCATAGTTAATGCAGGTATTAAAAATAAAATGATCCATGGGGCTAATGCAAAAAATTTATCCATAGAGGCATAGCCAAAATCGAGCATGTTATTATCTGGTGCAACCCACAAAAAAAAACCGCAAATAATTAAAAAAACAACAATGGCAATGTAGCCAACTAGTGAGCTAAAAAATGAACTCAGTTCTTTTTTGAAAATACTATACATAAAAAAATTAAAGAATGCGAAAATAAACAAGTATTGCAATATATCAGAATGTAAATTTTGGGAATGTTAATAGAAACAAAGTATAACAAACTTTTGTTAACTTTAAGTCGTCTTAAATACTAAACAGGGAATTAAATGAAAAAATTAACACTGCTTTTTTTATGCATATTAAGTTTATCAATTCAAATTGTAGATGCACAAATAAATGTAACTGCCAACAATAGTGCCGCACAATTGGCTCAAAAATTAGTAGGTTTTGGTGTAACAACAGCCAATGCAACTTTGAACTGTGGCTCAAATGCAAGCGATGGAATTAATCATGGGAGTGGTATTTTTACTGTAACCTCGAGTAATTTGGGACTAGACAGTGGAATTACATTAACTTCTGGTGTTGCTGCAACAAATGGATTCTCTATAGGGGTAAATAATCCAGCATCTATTCATACTGGTTCAACTGGGAATGGGGGAGATCCTGATTTAACAACATTAATCGGAGGTACAACTTTTGATAAATGTATTTTAGAATTCGACTTTACCACTTTAGGGGATACCGTTAAATTTGATTATGTGTTTGGTTCATGTGAATATCCAAGTTACACATGTTCTAACTTTAATGATGTTTTTGGTTTCTTTTTAAGTGGTCCGGGCATTGCAGGTCCTTATTCAAATGGTGCAAAAAATATTGCCTTAGTACCTGGGTCTGCAACATGCCCAGTAGCAATTAGCACAATCTATTGCCCCAATAATCCTGGTTGTTGCAATACGACCAATTATTGTTTTGCGAATACAGCTGGATGCACTGCCTTCAGTGCAACGAACAATACTTGTCAATATTTTGTATGCAATGCAGGAGGACCCACAGTATCTTATCCTGGTTTTACTACTGTTTTAACAGCTATGTCTCAAGTAATTCCATGTTCAACTTATCATATTAAATTAGCTATTGCTGACAAAGGAGATGCTGCGTTAGATTCTGGTGTTTTCTTAAAAGCAGGAAGTTTTACTTCGAATATTGTTCAAATAAAATTAAGTGCAGGACTAACTTCTACTTCAGGTGCCCCTGTAATTGTGGAAGGATGCGATAGCGCCAATTTAAAACTAACTCGTAAAATAGTTTCAGGAACCGTTTATGCCGATACTATTAATCTGCAATATGGAGGCAATGCCCAAAATTCAATCGATTACTCTACTTTACCTACTCAATTAACATTTTTACCGAATGCCAGTGATACTGTAAAAAATTTAAGTCTATATGCTTTTCCTGATGGGATTGCA
>CANGUS010000093.1 GCA_947457085.1 Bacteroidota bacterium | reverse complement strand
TTGAAAAAATATTTTCTATCCTTTTCATTTGGATTCTCTCTCAAAGGATCTTCAGTCCATGGAATGTCTGGTGACATTAATAGATAGGCATCATAGGATTGCTTAGCCAATAAATTTAAAATCCGTATATCACAAGCGTTGTATTTATATTCACTCCATACTTTTAGCACATATAAATTAGTATCATAAAATAAAAATGGGTTTGATTGATTGGATAGTTTATTCTCTAATTCAATTTGTCCTTGTGCAATTGTAAATAAATCATCTTGATTATATCCTCTGTTTAAATTTTCTAAGTATTCTCTTGCAAATTCTGGAACCCATTGGGTATGATAATAATCAGCAAGCAGTTTGCATAATGTGCTTTTGCCTGTGCTTTCTCCTCCAATGACAACTATTTTTTTCATCAAAACCTATTGTATCACAAAGGTACCATTTTTAAAAAATGTTAAAGAAAATAAAATAATTAAAAGCGTTATGGAAAATTATGAATGAATGCATCTGTTAAATACTAATTATTCATAAAAAATAAAATATCATGAAATCAAAAACACTTTTTACATTACTCACAATGATTGGTTTAGCATCTATTGTTACTTTCTCCTCTTTTTATGAGGTGACACATCAAACAGAGGATATTCCTGATTCAGACGAGGCTATTTCATATAAATCAAATAGTAAACAAACTAGTCAACAAGGTAACTTAATCTTATCAACGGCATTTGAAAATGATTTTTATACCAATAATAACCGTGAAGGAAATTTTTATGTAGAATTAAAAGCCAACAAATACAATGGAAATTACGAAACCCACACTCCATTAAATATTTCTGTGGTGATAGACAGGAGTGGCTCTATGGCTGGCGACAAAATGCAAAATGCAAAGAAAGCAGCAAAATATATTGTAGATCAATTAAGTAGTGATGACTATTTGTCTGTGGTGATTTATGATGGAGAAGTGACTTTATTGCAACCAACAATTTCCGTAAGTAATAAACAAGCTATTAAAAATAAAATTGATGCAATTACGGATCGTGGAGGCACCAATTTAATGGGAGGAGCGATGAAAGGGTATGAAGAGGTAAAACGCTATTATAAGCGTGGATACATTAATCGAGTACTTTTGTTAAGTGATGGACAAGCCAATGAAGGCATCCAAGATCCTCAACAAATAGAAAGAATTGTCCGCATGCAAAACAAAGAAAATGGCATTTCAATTTCTACATTTGGTTTAGGAAATGATTATAATGAAGACTTGATGACGGCCATGGCTGAAACGGGTACAGGGAATTATTATTTTATTAATAATACAGAAAAAATAGCTTCTATTTTTAAAAAAGAATTAAATGGATTAATGGAAGTGGTTGCACAAAATACCACGCTAACGATTACCATTCCTGATTTTGTAAATATAGAAAAAGTATATGGCTATAAATATGATCAAGTTGGAAATCAATTAACCATTCATCTACATGATATTTTTTCAGAAGAAACGAAAGGGCTATTGATAAAATATCGCATACAAAACGGCAATAATTCAGCTGTGAAATTTATGGCAAAAGCAAATTATCTGGACGCTACTAGTAAAGAAAATAAAATGCTAGTAACGGATAATAAAGCATCTTTTACCAATCAATTATCAGTTTATAACGATTACTTTAATGAGTGGGCATCGGCACAAGTGGCTTTATACGTAAGCAATGAAAAATTAGAAGTGGCCATGAAAGAAGTTGATAAAGGGAACTATAAACAAGCTAGAGAAATTGTTCAAGAAAACACGATTTACATGTCTAAAAAATCGAAATTAATTGAAAAATCACCTGAGTTAAAAAGAGCAACCGTAAACAATAGTGCTTATGATGAAAATATTAAAAATGTAGAATCTATGGCCGAGGCTGATGTGAAATTTTTACAAAAGTCAACAAAAAGTGAAAATTATATGATTAGAAACAAGAAGTAAAAAAGATTTCAGTTATTGGATTTAGGTTGTCTGTTTTTTTAATATTAATCCTTCATAACAGCTTTAACCATTCTGTTATTTTCATACATATCTTTTTTTAGTTCAGTTTGAAAGCCGTTTTGAATACATAAATTAAAAACATCTTCAGCATAATCTTGATGGGTTTCAAAAAAAAGAAACCCATCTTTTTTTAAATTGTTTTTAGCAAAAGAAACAATGGATCTGTAAAACTGCAATGGATCATTATTTGTAACAAAAAGCGCTTCATGTGGTTCATAAGCTGTCACTCTTTTGCTCATTCCCTTTTTTTCAGTCTCTAAAATGTAAGGAGGATTTGAAACGATGACATCAAATTTTTCTGAAAAAGTATGAAATAAATTCAAAATATCATCTTGAAAAAAATCGATATCTACAGCATAATTTTTAGCATTTTGGATGGCAACTTCAATTGTTTTTTGATTGATATCCATGGCCAAGATTTCTGCTTTTTGTAATGAATATTTCAAATAAATAGGAATACAGCCACTGCCTGTCCCAATATCTATAATAAATGCATTTTGATTATTTTTTTCTTTCAATGTTTCTAAAATCCACAATGCTAACTCTTCTGTTTCGGGACGAGGGATAAGTGTGTTTTCGGTTACATGCAGCTTAAATTTACCAAACCACTCGTAGCCTAAAATATATTGAATAGGTTTATGTTTTTTTAAATCATCAATTATTGAATTTAATGTTACCAAATTCAATTCTATCGATTTATTTGCTAATAAATCTATTTTAGAAAGCCCTGTTTGGTCTTCTATAATTCTAGAAAAAAGCTCTTCTGATTCATCTTCATCAAGCAAAGATGCACATTCATTAAAAAAATATTTTTTAGCTTCCAGGAAATTCATTCTGCAAAAGAAGTAAAAAAATATTAATTTCAATTTTAAATTCAGTTTATGCGCTCCATAAAATCAGTATATCTTTTATTTTCACTACTTATTTTGATTTTTACAGCCTGTTTAAAAGGCAAATTTTCTTCCCCTTTAACAATAAAGCCTGCACAAGTTGATTCGGCATTTACGAATTATTTTAAAAAGCAAAGTGGTGTCACCGCAGGAATAGGCGCTCGATCTTTAACACTGAGTGATGGACGTATGTTGTGGCTTTTTGGCAAATCCCATCTTAATGATTTTAATACCACTACTCAAAAAATTAGTTGTATGGCCAATGCGCACAATGCTGCAATGTTATTTGTAGGAAACACTATTACAACAATAAATAATGGCAATGCAGATTTTATTCCGTCAAATGAAGCCAATACTTGGTTTACCCCTTTACATGCGTATCAATATTATGATACGATTTTTGTATTTGCAAAGAAGGAGGGCGGGAGCATTCAAAATAACAAAACATACATAGCTAAATTTCAATTTCCTTCCTTGCAATTTTTAAGTATCGACTCAATGTCTTTGAGTAATACTATTTATGGTTACAATATTATGGTAGATACTGCCGTTGGTTTTTGTTATGTATACGGGCTTAAAAACTTGAATCCAACTGGTCAAAATGATGTTTGTTTGGCGCGTTTCCCATTGAATAATCTGTATTCATCATGGACGTTTTATGCTACTGATCAGTGGATTAATTATGCACAAAATGCCATTCCAATAACTAAAATTCCGGCAGAAAATTTCTCTATCAGAAAAATAAGAAACCAATTTGTAATGATCACACAAGATGCAGCTTTTATGTGCAATCAAGGGACTGATATTTATTCTAATATAGCATCTTACCCATACGGGCCATTTTTAAATTATACAAAAATTTATACCATTCAAGATAAAATTGGCAACATTACTTCAGCAACCAAACAACCTACCATTCATCCAGAATTTACTAGCAATGATGAACTATTAGTCACCTATTCAATTGATGGTTTTGATCCTTGTCAAACTACATGTAACAACAACGAGGATGAGCCAGATTATCATCGAATCAAAGCAATTCGTATCCCATTAAAAAGTATTAATCCTAGCATGTAAAATTTATATTCATCGCTTTTCAATAAATAAATTAAAAATGCCAGTAAATTATTTACTGGCATTTTTAATAAAATAGGTATGTAAATGTAAACTACTGAATCACTACTTTTTTATTTATACTATTGCCAAACACAAAAGGATAATACATTAGTGAAGCCTTTGTTGCGGGTAACATACATTCACCTTTAAATATCGGCATCATAGTAATTGAAATTTGTTTCATGCCCATTGGTAATTTTTCAAAATAGTAAACCACTTTGTGTTTGTAGTATTCTATATAGTCACCTTTGCCAAATTGACTATTTTTTTGAGCAACTTTCATCCCAGAAGGGATTGGAATTTCTATCATCACATTTTCGCCAGATTTATAAGATTGTATATCAATGTTAAATTGACAAGTTAAACCAGCTTTTATTTCCGAAACTTCTTTATTGTTTTGAATAAATGAAGTTCTTACTGCAAAAACTGAATCATGTATTCTAGGATTTTCGTCTATATGTTCTTCTGAAGTATTTAAGAAAACATCACCACCAACATGTTTGATTTTGTAATTATTGTGTGCAATATCCATTCTATAAGGGAATGAAGTAATAATCAATGAATCGTTAATCGTTAATTTTGATTGTATTGGTTTTGATGTATCCGTCATGGCATCTAACATCAAAGCTTCAATCATTTTTGCTTTTGAATAGGTGTTTAAATTTTGATCAAACTGGCCATTGAGTAATTTCTTTTTAAATAAGTCAATAAACTCTTTTGCATATGGCGTATTTTTGAATAAAGCGTATGCTTTAAAAATATCGGACTTGTAATCGTAGAAGAAGTTACTGTAATAGGGTTGATTCACTTTCGAATTCATTTCTAAAAATACAGCATATAAATCTTCTTTTTTTATCTCTTCTTTCCTTGTCATTTTATTTTGAAAATGATAAATTTTATCTGTTGTATTTAAAAAATCAGTATTAATTTTTGCATACGATTCATTCACAAGACTATTATAACTTCCTTGCACATAAATATGGTATGCATATATTTTATCTGAGTTCGAGAAATTTTGATAATGTGTTGTGACATAATCCCTTGTTGAGTTGTATAGATTATTTAAGAAGCCATATTTGAGTGCATCATACGTAACTTCCATTACATAAATAGTCATACGGTCATTGCTGTTGCTATTTCTCCACCAACCAAAACTTCCATCTGTGTTTTGCATATCGGTCAATCGAGCTAACAAATTATTGATATCTTTTGTATTTGTAGATTTAATTTTTAATTGTCTTTGAATTTTTTCTTTCACCAACAAAGCAGCTAATTTCGAAGCGGTTTGTTCAACGCATCCATACTCATATTTATTTAACTCATCGACTACTGAAATTACTTTTTCATATAATGTGTTATTAAAAATAATATTGCCTTTTGTATTTGTTTCTATATTTAATTTATAAATAGAATCTTTCTCCATCAAAAAGTTTTGATTAGAAAAATATTTCATAGCACTTGACAGAACAGGAATATCATAATGTTCAAAATCTTTATATTTTTCTTTGTAAACCAATCCTCCTTCAAATGAAACCGTATCTTTTGTATCGGCTTCTATTAAAATGCTATCTATTAATGTATTTTTGATAAGTACATTTTTGTTGACTTTTTCTATGCCGTTTACACTTACTTTCGATTGAATAGTCAATGCATCTTTCATTAAATTTTGATATTTTATTTTAGCTTCTATTTTATCTGTTTTATAAAAATAAGAAGGTACTAAACAAATTGTTTGTAATGGTTTATATACTTTCGTTTCAGCTTCATCAATACCATGCGACCAGTTTTTCCCAACACCTATAAAATAGGATTTCCAAGCAGTTATATTATCAGGTAATTTTATTGTAAAAGCAGCAATACCATTTTTATTAGTTATTAAATTAGGTTTCCAATATCCAACATCATTGAATTTTTTACGTGTTGTAGAAGCATTTTTATTGTTGATTACTTGATCAATCATGTAAGTATCAGCATAGGTATTTTTATCTTTTGATTTATCGGTTAATTGGACATCATTTTCTTCAGAATCTTTAAAATCCAAAGATTCAATCAATTTCTCTTTTTTATTAACAACTTGAATTCCATCGATAGTATAGGGGGTTGAAAAACTTATATTTTCTGCTAAACTTATATTACTTGCAGTATAGTTTTGATATGAACTGCCTTGCATTGGTGCATAATTAGCTGTTGGAGAAGCTCCACTAACGCGAAATTCTACTCCATTTGATAAAGATACCGGTGCATCTGCAGTCACAGTATATGCATACTTTTCGTATTCGGGCAATTGACCTTGCATATTGACATCAAATTCTTTGCGTTTTAAAATTTCTATTTTCTCTAATCCGATAAATGTTTCTAAAATATAGATGTAATCTTTAGTAAATTCAATATTGTTTAATTTCAATGATGTATAGCCTGGTTTGGTTATTTCCAAAGAATATAATCGAGCTTCTTTTGATTGAGGGAAAGAGATTTCAAAATTATTTTCATTGATCGTGTAGGTTTTCAATACTTGGTTATTAAAAATTAAATTTACTTGCACATTATCCAACAGTGCACGAGTTTCTTTTTCATGAACTGTAATTTTTAATATATTTTTTTGTTGGCTTTTAATATAAGCCATCATTCTAAAATCAGGTTGAATAACCTCAAACAATGGATGATATAAACCCTTTGCTTTTAAAGATGTATTGATTTCAAATTCTGAATGTGCATCAAATAGTGTCGGTTCAAAATGCGAAATGGCATAATCAGGATGATATATTTTTACTTGATAAGTTGCAGGTAAAATATCTAATATTTCAAATAAACCATTGCTATTAGTTACTGCACCATATTTATACTTCCCATTTATTTCAATATAAACCAATGCTCCATTTAAAGGCGTCTGATTTTCATCCGTTACCATACCATGAAAATAAATATTGTTTCTAGGTTGCTTAGAACGTTTGATTTTTTCTTTAGATTCAAAAGGAGCATCGTAAAATGGCAATAGAGGAACTGCATTTAATTCAGCATAAATTTTTAAAGGTTCTTCTATTTTTTCTTTAGAGAAAGATACAGTTTTTATTGAAGAAGCATTGATATAAAATTCATTT